>NZ_JJOV01000093.1:0-46744 GCF_000979385.1 Methanosarcina sp. 2.H.A.1B.4 | reverse complement strand
AATAAGTTTGCAGAATCAATAACAGCAGAACGTGAGGAAGTTGACGCTTATATCCCACGAAGCTGAAGACTTCGGGGTTTTACGCTCCTTCCCATAAATACGGAAGAAAAACTATGAAGCCTCTCATGCTCAAACCTAACAGAGCAGGACTGAAGCCCCTGTTTTGTGTACTCATTATACTAATCCTGTTTTTTGGGGCTACAGCCTCTCCTGCAACTGCAAAGGTAACAGGCTGGGAAGTAAGCCCTGAGAACCCGAAAATCGGGGATACTCTTATAATCAGCGGACTTGCCACTCCTGAAGAAGAAGTGGAGGTTTCGGTTTCCTTTGAAAAGACAGTGCCTGTATACCTGAGAGAATACACCTACGAGTTCGAAAACATTGAAATCCTTAATTTTAATAACCTCTTTACTGTAAGAGCAGAAGGGGTGGAGAACCTTAAAGTTAAAATGAAAATGGTTATCTCAAAGACAGAGAGCGCCTGGGCAGATGGCGGGATAGCTACCGTGTCCCATTCCGGGGTTTCTCCGGGAGAGTATAGAGTCAGGGTAGACGGTATAGCAGAAGATGGAGCTTCAGGTGTTAACCTGAAGGTCACAACAGTTCAAAAACTGAACGCCGGAAAAGACGGAAAGTTTAGCTACAGGTACAGTACCGGATCGGTTCCTTCAGGAAAACTTGAAATCAAATTGGGGAATTCGGAAAGGGAAATTATCTTTGACGCAAAAGGAAACGTCCCTGTCTTGCAGGCTCCTCCGGCTTCTTCTCAGATCCGGGCATCCGGAGAGCCTGAGGAGAGAAAAAACTCCGAAATGGCACTTGCAGGCAAGGAATCCACAGATACGGAACTAACAGACAGAGAAAATGAAGAAAAACGCAGTATTTACCTGACTGAAAGTTCGTGGGATGAAGATAATACTATAGCTGCAACTGCTGGAGAGGTCCCTTCAAAAGAATCAGTAAAAGAATCAGCAAAAGAATCAGCAAAAGAACAGGAAATTCAAGAGCATGAGAATCAGGTCATCGATTACTTCTATTTGCTTGCCGGTATCTTAGCAGGATTTGGGGTTTTACTGGTGGGCAGGATGAAAAAGTAAAGAGTGTTGACCTCTTTATTCCCTGTGTCCCGTAGAGTATATAAGTGTGGTTCTCTTAAAAGGGAGTCGAAAGTTATTTAGTAACAGGATTTCAGGGCATTTCGGAGAAAAAGTTTATGGGAAGGCACTCAAACCGCTTCTGGGAAATTGATTGCCTGCGGGGTTTTGCCGTTATTTTAATGCTCGGATATCATTTTCTCTATGACCTCGATTTTTTCGGGCTTGCTGATATTGAGTTAAGGTCCGGCACTTTTTTATATATAGGTAGAGGTGCAGCATTCCTTTTTATCCTGATATCCGGAGCCGCTCTTTCCATAAGCCATTCAAGAGGTCTTGATAATGGAGCCTCAGGAAAGCCTGCGGAAAATTTTACAAAATACCTTAAAAGAGGGTTGAGACTTTTTGCAATGGGAATGATAATTACAGGGATAACCTGGATTTTTTTTCCGGGACAGTATATTCTCTTTGGGATCCTGCACTTTTTCGGAGTCTCAGCAGTGCTTGCCTACCCGTTCCTGAAGTACGGAAAAGAAAACCTGTTCTTTGGCCTGTTTTTTGGCATTATAGGGCTCTACCTCAGAGACAGGACTTTCGGGTTTTCTGCTCTTATCTGGTTGGGCTTCAGGCCGGAAGGCTTCATAACCCTGGACTATTTCCCTCTGTTCCCCTGGTTTGGGGTACTTCTTACAGGAATTTTCCTTGGAAACTCTCTCTATAAAGGTGGAAATAGGCGGTTTAGAGTCCCGGAAGCCGAGAATTTCTTGCTTCAGAAACTCATTTCCTGGATCGGAAAACATTCCCTGTTCATATATTTTATCCACCAGCCTCTCTTCCTCGGGCTTTTGCTCCTGAGCGGGCTCCTTGACCCGGGAATGATCTAAATATTTGCTACCTGCCTGTTTCCTCCGCGAAAAACTGCTTTTTCGTCTGCTTTTTTGGCGCAAAGAGAATTGACAGAAAGAACTAAACCTGCTGGTTTTATATATTATATAGAGTACCTGATTTTGCATTATTATCCGGTATTTAATATTACCATCTGTAGTATTTAATATTACCATCTGTAACTACTCAACGATAATATTTTCACATAACCAGGTAATGTTTTCACATAACAAAGCAATATTGTCGTATAACCGGGAAATATTTTCACATATAAAATTATCCACGTATTGCAATACGAGAAACCGTACTGAAATACTAATCTTGCACTGTCCCCTGAAAAATCATCAGCGCGATTTACCCATGTATATACGGTTGAACTCTTGAGAATCAACCTGTAAGGAATAAAAAAGTGCGAAACCACAAAGAAAATGGAGAAAAGAATGTATCTGGAAATTGCAATGCTTGCCTATTTTGTAGCCCTCTTCCTGACAATTAGAGATATTCGGATTTTTAAAAGAACGGGGTATTTTTCCTACAGGAAAGGTGCTCTCAGGGGGCTTGCAGCTTCTTCCCTGATCCTCTTAGGGGCAATCAGCATTGAGATAAAGCCGGATCTTGGTCTGCTTATTGTTTTACTCGGGCTTATTGTCAACCGCAAAGGGGTAAGAGAACCGGTTTTTACGAGTGCAGGAACACTTGATCGCTTTCTTGGAAAGACTGATTATGTAAAGAGCAACAAGTTAAAAAGAAGAGATTAAAAAACAGGAATAAACAAAAACTGAAGGGTGAGAAGGGACAGGTAGAAATATAGTCCTCACGGTAGAAATTAACACTTTACAAACTGATGTGGATGTATTTATCGTCACGTACCAAAATTTCTCTACTTACTCTTAAATATAAAGTGAACCACGGAAAACACGTAATAAAGGAAGTACGGGCACAAGCGTTAAGTGCTTTCCGCGTCTTCCGTGATTATAGCGTCAGGAGAGGGGTTTTCCCTGACTTTCTGTGTTTTCCGCGCCTATCAAACCTTCGAGTGACTTAAGTGTATATTTACATCAGAAACTATGGCAGAAGAAAAAACATTTACAGAAAAGGTAGGGACATTCCCGAAAATACTTTTTCACCCCAAAACTTATAAATCTCAAGTTACCTATTAGTCGACAAAATCAGTATAGTTAAATTTTTGAATCCAGTTTCCGCTAAATCATTAATCGGAGATAGAAGAAAACCCATGTTATGGAACTGCTTCCTTCTCCGACTTCACGTTAACCAGAATTCACAGGGAAACATGGTTAGACAAACCACAAAAACTTGAATAACTGGAATAAAAAACAAAAATCTAAGAGGAGATACGATGGGAAATATAAGACAGACAAACATCAAAAGAACTGCATTTAGCCTGCTTGAAAACTACGGAGACGTTTTTACAAAGGACTTTGAGACCAACAAACTCCTTGTGACAAAGTATACAACCATTGAGAGCAAAATAATCAGAAACAGGGTTGCTGGCTACGTCACAAGAAAAGTTGCACGCATGAAAGTTTACTGAATAAGTTTACTGAATAGATAAAGAACTTATTTCCAGGGAACAGGCAGGGATATCGTATATGTTTGAAGGAGCAATGCCTGCCCTGATCACTCCTTTTACGAAAGACGACAGGATTGACAGGGAAGGTCTACGAAGGAATATAGCGTTTGTAGAAGAGGGAGGGGTTTCAGGAATCGTGCCCTGTGGCACAACCGGAGAATCGGCAACCCTTTCCGCTTTGGAGCATGAAGAAGTAATCAACATTGCAGTGGAGTGCGCAAAGGTTCCTGTGATTGCAGGAACAGGTTCAAACAACACGGGAGAAGCCCTCCAGTTTACAAAACATGCCGCAGATGCGGGTGTTGATGGCGTACTTCTGATCTCTCCCTATTACAATAAGCCTAATCCTGCAGGCCTGCTTGCTCACTTCAAGAAAATTGCAGAGGCAGTAGATATCCCTATGATCCTCTACAATGTCCCCTCCCGGACAGGGCAGGACATGCCTGTGGATGTTATCACCAAACTTGCAAAGGTAGAAAACATCGTGGGAATCAAAGAAGCCAGCGGGAACGTCGGCAAAGTTTCCCAGATCCTTGAGCAGACTATAGATGACGATTTCGTGGTGCTCTCAGGCGAGGACGGGCTGACTCTTCCGATTATTTCCATGGGAGGCAGCGGAGTCATTTCAGTTGTTGCAAATATTGTGCCTGACAAAATGTCGGGAATGGTAAATGCAGCCCTCAGGGGAGACTACGAGACTGCAAGAAAGATCCATTTCGAGATAGCCCCTCTAATACGTGCCCTTTTCCTTGAAACAAACCCGATTCCGGCTAAGAAAGCTGCAGAACTTATCGGGCTCGCAAGCGGGCACCTGAGGCTTCCACTCGCTCCCATAAGCGACGACAACCAGTTAAAGCTTGCAAATGAGCTCAGAAAACTGGGGGTAATGGAATGATTAATGTAGCAGTACTCGGAGCCTGCGGCAGGATGGGCTCCTTAATTATAGAAAACATTACCTGCTCCACCAACATGCAGCTAGTTGCTGCTTTTGATGTGGGCAACATCGGAAAGGATGCAGGGGAATTTGCTCATGTGGGCAACCTGGGAATCCAGATTTCAGATGTTAAAGACCTCGAAACAGTCCTGAAAAAGACTCAGGCTGATGTCCTTATCGACTTTACTATAGCCGGTGCAACCATTGTAAATGCGCCTGTTGCCGCAGGATGCGGAGTAAACCTTATAATAGGAACTACGGGCCTGACTCCGGAACAACGGACAGTAATTGATGAAGCTATCCGGAAAAACAAGGTACGTGCAGTCATATCTCCGAATTATTCCGTAGGAGTTAACGTCTTTTTCAAGCTCCTTAGAGAAGCTGCAAAGTATCTTGAAGACTACGATATAGAGATTATCGAAGCTCACCACAACCAGAAAAAAGACGCTCCAAGCGGGACCGCTCTTCGCGCAGCTGATGTGATCAGTGAGGCTCTGGGTGGCAAAGAGTACGTATACGGAAGGGAAGGTATAGCCCCCCGCGGCAAGGAAATCGGAATCCACGCCGTGCGTGGAGGAGACATCACCGGAGACCATACCGTACTTTTCGTAGGAAACTCCGAAAGGATTGAGATCCGGCATATGGCTCATTCCCGCCAGATCTTTGCCAAAGGTGCAGTCCGTGCAGCCGAATGGGTCTGCGGGCAAACCCCCGGAATTTATAATATGGACGACGTGCTCGGGCTTTAATCAACAAGCCTGAAATCAATAGTTTTGAATAAACCGGTTCGGGCTCTGTAATAAATATCTGGCAGGCCCGAGTCCAAAGCTTTTTTTACTTTTTTCGACACCTTCTTTTTGTATTGAGCCTGCGAGCAAGACCTTCCAATAAAACCTCATTCCTTTCAAAGATGTGACACGGACTCCTGAAAGAAAAATTCAAGCTAAAACCAGGATCTGATGAACCGGAAAGGGAACCGGGGCAAAAACAAATAGAACTCATTCTTTGCTGAAAATCAATCCAGAACTGAGGTTTTCGATCCTGTCAGCAACAATAACATTCCCTTTTACCCCGATTTTTTTTTCCAGGGCGCCATTTCCCGGTAATTATAAGCCTTTCACCTTTCGAAGCCAGGCAGACCCCGTGATACAGAACAACTGCCGATACTCCGTCATATTCCATGGAAAACAGACTCCAATACCTGCTAAAAACTCCTCCGAGCACAAACCCGAAGGGTATCCCAAAGAAGATAGATGGCTTTTCATAAACTTTTGAGTCGCTAAAAGCCTCTGATTCAACTCCACACACCCCGGATTCCCTGCCCTCACTTTTCCAGGAAAAGGCCAGAGGATCCGTAAAAACGAAAATAAAGAGAAGAAAAACCGATATTAGAACAATTATTCCCGCAGCTATAATTCCCCAGAGGAGCTGGGCTTTAAAATAGGAGTAAATAAGGATACACAGGATAAGTACAGCCAGAGCTGCAGAAGCGGCGATAAAATGAGCAAGTTCTTTTTTGTCCAATATCATCCCTCCAAATCTAACAACAGTTTATTTGGCATGAAAGTACTTAAAATATTTTTATTGTTTGTGCCTGTTATTTGAAGAATACCATGTTTATTTTCCTATTAGCTCCCTTAATTCAAACAGATATCTCTCCTATAGAAATTGGCTGGCCTTCTGCATAATCAGCATAGAGTTCCACTTCAACAGTGTTCCAGGGCTGAACATTCGTACTGTATGTTTCCGTAGACATGTTGTCAAGAGTGAATTTGAAAGTATAATCCACGATTTCAAACCCCGGAACCCGGAACCTGAAGGGTTTGGGATGATAAACTTCCTCTCCTGCTGCAAGTTCATATGTTTCATCAAGCACGGAATTATTTTCCGAGTCATAGATTTCTACCCTGAGTTCATGCCCTTCGTTGTCATGGTTCCTGACAGTAAAAAGTGGAGTCGGTGGCCCGGCAATGAGATAGGGGACGACCACAAACAGTAACATGAATATCAATACCAGAAGGGAAATTCCGAGCATTAGTTTTCTTCTAAAACTTCTCATAATGATTTCACCTGATTGCTGTGACTGCATCTCAATTACTGAATTTCAATTACTGAATCTCAATGACGGCCTCAGAGCTAACTGAAATTGTCATAGGCACATCTGAAGCGCTGGATTCTTCAAGCGGTCTGCTCCCTGTAGAAGCATCAGATTTTGAAAGAGAGGATTTGTTTTCGGCTTTCACGAAAATACTGACGTTATTCGAGCTGATCTGCCCTATCCAGTAGGGTTTTGTGATATCTTCCCCTCCAGAAGTGTAATACTCTGCAAAAAGAGTATATTCTCCCGGGGGAAGAGTCCAGCAGTTTGAATCCTGGTTTATCTTCAGGGACTCTCCCGGCTGAAGTTCCACAAGGGCATCATCCATTAGCAACTCCCTTTGAATCACCCCGCATTCATAAGGTACATAAGAGCCGTTCGAACTCACAAAAGTAATATCATAACTGATCTGTTCCATCAATTTCCACACGTTTACATTTGTATTTCCTGCGTTTGTCAGGGTAAGCTCAATATTGAAGGGTTCTCCTTCAGTAACCCGGGTTCTATCGGGTACAAGCGTAAAATCCAATTCTTCTGCTTGAGTTTCCGAGTTTTTAACATCAAGACACCCTGAGCAAAGAATCAAAAAGAAAAAAACTGAACTGATCAAAGAAACTCTTTTATTTAGTTTCATGTCTACCCTTCCCGGCCAACCCTCACACCCCATAGGGATTTAAAGAGCGATCAGTCCCTGCCAAAGCAGAAATCTTCCTCCTTACACCGAAGGAGCAGCTCAAGGACTGAACCCCTGCTGGCATCCCTGCTGCCGGGGACAAGGACTATAATTTTTTCAACAGGCTCATAGATCTTTATTTTTCTGCCCCTCTGGCTCCATTTTACCTCTGAAACCCGTATCATACCTACAGCGATAAGGGAGTCGAGATTATATTTGAGAGTGCTTAAGCCCAAACCGAGCTTTTCTGCAAGTTCACCTGCTGACAGACCCCTGGTTTCCAGAAGCTTCAGGATTTTTATTGAATTTGCATTGGAGAGAGCCTTCATTAGTTTCCGGGAATTTTCCGAAAGAAACAAAACTTCTAAACTTTGTTCTGAATAATCCTCCTTCTGCATATCAAACCCTCATTCCATCTTCAGCTTCTAACTTAGATTAGCGTGAAACCTAATTTAATTATTATACTATTCAAAAAATATTCCTGCTTGAAAACAAATTTTGACCTTATTCCATATAGATTTTCCGGCCAGATCATCAAACTATTCTTGAGAAAACTTTGGGATTCCCACAATCTGGTAAAAATATTCAGAACCGGAACTCCAAAAATTTAAGAAGATAGAAAACTATAAATAGTCAACATCCAGATGTTTACTTATGTTCCTTCCGGCAGGTGAAAAACAGTTTGAATTCTGGGTCCTGCGCCGAAACGGGCTCCCGAATATCAATATAGCAAAGCGTTTCGGGGTCTCAAGACAAGCGATATCAAGAGCCCTCCTCAGTATGGATAAACGCATTGAAGAATCCCTGCTTGAGATGGCCAGAGCAAACAGAATAGAAGTAGAAAAGCTGGACTCAAAGAAAGGGATTCTCTTCGGGAGATCAGTTCCTTTCAAGACCAGCGCAATAGTCTTTGTCTCAGTAAAACATGGAATGCAGGTCTGGTACGAACATGAAGGGGAATGCGGGTCTTGCGAAAGGTACAGGGAATGTATCGAACTCCTCTGGGACTTTGCAGAAGAAATGCAACTCAAACTCCAGAGTTCGGAAGACCCCACAAAAATAGCTGACGAATTATTTGGAAAATTAAAAGAATTGGTGGAGCAGGCCTGACGTAAAGCGGGGGAAATGGGGGAAAGAATAGACAATGAATGTATTATTAAAGAATGTAAGGAAACTGATGGGATGGTGCCCGAATGTGGGTGCTATGGAAGCCAGAAAAGCAGTGCAATTCGATGACCTGATGGTAAGTGTGTCCGGTAGTGCTGGAGAATCAACCCGCACCACTCCAGGACGGTGGAACAAATATCGCAACAGGATTCTATTGAACTCACTAATTCTCACGCTGCTGGCTATTGGCTTTTTTATTTCAGATGGGAAAAACAGATTGGACGTATTTATGATGGGTATAATCTCAGGTTTGGTGTTCAGTCTATTTACAGGGGTAATTGAATGGCGCAGACTCAACAAAGCTGCTGCCAGAGGATTCAGAAGGTTGCAGGTAACCAGGAAGCAGATCTTAGTTAACTATCTGATTATAATTGGACTCATATTCATTGTTATCTTCATCATCAGTTATTTCGCTGTAAAGACTGGCAGCACCATTAGAGAGATCTATGCATTTGCCTCAGGTTTCATTTTAATTGTCTGGACCCAGTACTTTGAAGTGGTTTACTGGGAACGGAAAAAGAAGAAGACATTGGTTGTAGAGAAAGCATCTTTTTACGCGGTAGATGCTGAAGCTGGGGGAAGCAGAGGAGAATTTGTACGAAAAGTGAAGGCGGGTTCAGGACAATATATTCCCGGGAAATATGCTGAGGGAAAGAGGGAATCGGAATGATCGGGACAGAAGAATTCATCAAAAGGCTTACAGGCTGGTGCCCCTATGCAAAAGCCCCTGATACCCGAAATTCCGTCCTTCCGGAATATTTTAGTGCGAATACGCGGGCCGGAGGCAGAGATTCCGGAGACCCGGAAAATCCCGGTTGGACCCGGAAACTTAGCAGCAGGATCCTCCTGGTTGATTCTTTTCTTACACTTGCATATCTCCTTGTAATGGCCCAGTTGGGTGTAAATATAGCGGTATTCTTTGCCGGTTTTTTCATTTCCGTAACTTTTTTCGTTTCTGGCTGGAAGAAACAGATGCACAGGTACGACACCCTCGCACAAAAACCATTTCTCGATTATTCCGGCAAGAAAAACCTGTATAGGAGACTGTTCCGGATAATAACTCTAATTTTTTATGCCGCACTTTTTTGCTGGATTTTTGCGGGAGGTCCGCAAAGGGATTTTCTCATGAAAGGGACCCTGTCCTTCTTTGCAGGCGGGCTTGTATCCCTGTGGTTTTGCTATCTCCAGATACTCTACTGGGAGCGGAAAAACCACAAAACGATCTATCTCAACAAAAGCTTTGGAAAGTGGAAAAGCTCGTATATCATCAGGGAGGAAAGATAAATGGCTTCCAGACCTGTTGTTTTCGACCAAGTCAAAAAGCTAATGGGCTGGTGCCCGGCTTGTAAGAAAATGGCACAGCAAACAAAACAACCCTTCGATTTTGCAAATGTGACCCCAATTTCCGGAAAAACAGGAAATATCCCGGAGTTCCGGACATCAAATGTAATTTTTCCTGCAAATTCAAATCTGGTTTTTGTACTTTTTTATATAAGCATCAGCCTGCTTCTGAGATATCCGGACGACATTACACTCTTCCTGGCAGGTATCTTCCTGCTTAACACCTGTTACTACTTTCTATATCTCAAAACTCTCGAGGCAGCAGTTCTGGTAGACAAATTCGGGGTACACCTGCATACCTTCAGATTGAAGAAATTTGAAATTCCTTATGAAGAGATTGAAAGTGTGTCTTCATACAGGCTTGAAAAACGTTCAAAGAAAATGTCCCTGCTTCTAGTAATTGGAGGAATTGCCCTTTGTGGATTCTTTGTTTACATCGCTGTTGCAGAAGGAGAATGGAAGCCACTTCTGCTATTGATCTCCCTGTTTCCCCTCCTACTGTTTATGGAGAAGAAACAAAAAACCCGGTTATTGGATATGAATACGCAGCTGTATATTAAAACAAGACACAAAAAATGGTATGAATGGACTCCTTACTATTCCTTAGTCACGGATGAAGCCTCAGCTAAAGAACTTAAATCTTTTATTGAAAGGCATTTGTGAAGGCGTATGAAATGGCTTTTATCGAATCTATCCGAAAAATGATGGGCTGGTGCCCGATGAAAAACTCCTTCGGGAAAGGAAGGCGGGAAGACTGCTTTTCTGGCTTTAAATTGGAAAATGGGAGCCAGACAGTACCCTCTCCCGTGAATCTGCACGGAAGTAGAATTCCTAAGGTGCGGGTTAGCCTCTTTGATGGGAGGTGGGTATTATGGGCATTAATAATCACTCTTTTCACAATAATAATATCATTGTTTTTCTGGACATGTATTCCTGAAGGCTCTTACTTAGTCATATTTTCAGGCCTTATTATGTTCCTTATGCCTCTCATGTTATTTCTTAACCGTCCAAATACTGCTTCAGTAATTCCCGGAAAAATCATTATCAAAAAACCTATGCATAAGTTAACCGTGATCAAAAAAGAGGACATTAAACAAATCTCAGTAACAAGGACAGGAAATCCTTTTATTTGCTGGCTGATGCGTTTACTTTACGTTATCTGGATACCACTTTACTTTAAAAAAGAGATAATGACAACTTTGTACGATCTGAAAATGCCATTTCCAGATTACATTGAACTAAGTCTATTTCTAAGCCATCTCGCAGTACTAGCAATGTTACTTGTAATGCTTTACAATAGCGAACTCATGGCACCTTATCAACGAGCCATTAAAGTAACCACAAACTCAAACCTGAGAATCTGGTTGTATACCAAAGAACCTGAAGAACTTACAACGATCCTCAGAAACGAGAAGGAATAAGAAAAGAGAGGAAAAAGAGGAATTATTCTGAAATTGTGATTCCCTGGAGACTAATTACCTGGAAAATAGAAACAAACTCATTATTTCAGGCTTTTTAAGAGTTGTTGAAAGCCCTTTTCATCCACAACCCTCTGGGTATTGAGCATTTTCTTAAATTCATCGACGCCTTTTTCCCCGCCTTTCCCCTCAAGCTTATCCTTCAGCTCCATTGCCGCCCGCAAAAGCCCGGCTGCCTCTTCATAAAGAGCTTCTGCCTCTGCCTTTGTAAGTTCTTCTGTTTCCAGCAGTTCTTCATCTGCTTTTGCCCTTTCCTTCAGTTTCGGAATAAGAGTCCTGATTTTGACAGCTTCGTCGGGATTGAGGGGTTCTTTTTCCCCCAGTTCCCGGACCATATCCCGCAGCCTGTACTCCTCACCCTCAATCTCCACGCTTTCAGGGATTTTCTTCCCGGCCCAGACAAAGTCGCTCCTGAGGCTCCAGAGGAGTTTGTTACGCTCCTGAGAACCAAGATATTCTGATTCGGTTTTGTTTGTGTTTATCTCATCTTTCAGCATAACCTCTTTCCCTCAAATCCAGACATACTTTTATGATTTATCCGCCCGGGCTCTTATTCTTTTCCATTCCTGCCCGGAAAACCGTTTTAATCTACATTGAAAGTGTAAGAGTAAACTGTGAAAATCTACTGAACTGGCATCCGGAAAAGGACTTATCTTACCCAGAGAGAATACCGGAAGACCTCAGATTTATCGTATTTTCAAGCCAATTTTTCAAGCCAGTTATACTGCACTTGGATTTGTCCATATTAATTTTTTTACTTAATTTCCGTTTATCAGCATTAATTTTTTATCCACATATATAAAATAGATTGAAGAGTTTATTGTCCAGTTATTATCTATTCCTCTTTTTTGTTTTAAAAAACAGCTGCATTATGCCTTTAAAGAGAAGAACAGATGATTCTTTTCATAGCAGCCATATAAGTAATTAGATTAGTCCATTTAAACAGATGTATTAATTATATACAGACAAGTGTTAAATATTTAAGAGAATTATTATCTATGGGGGGAATTTAGACTAACTAGTAGTCAGATAAGGAGCCTGGGGAAGAGGTCGAAGTATTGAATATAATATTTCCTTTTCTGATTCTAGAAGATTATTTTTCCTCCTAAATAGAGAATGAGGTGAAAAAACATGAGGTATTTGACAAAAATATTAGTACTGGCAGCCTGCCTGATCGCATTGAGTGGGGTTGCAGCAGCCTGTACATGTGGGACTAACGAATGTAAAAGCCCTGGTTACTGGAAAAATCATGCAGATTCATGGTCTAAAGTTTTTTGCCTGAATGAGAAGGGTGTTTTTATTGAGAAAGATTGGTATCCAGTAGATAAAGCAGTAGACTATATGTCTGAGCCTGTAAAAGGAGACAAAACCTACACCCTATTCAAGGCCGTTGTGGCCGCTAAATTAAATGTGCGTAATGGATGCTGTGAAGATAAACAGATCGAATCAACAATAAGCAATGCCTCTAAATGGCTTTATGAGCACAAAGTTGGCAGTGGAGTTAGAGCGAACAGTGAAGCATGGCAAGGCTGGTATGACCAGTGCGGACAGTGGCATGAAGGAGGAGAATACTACTACGAGATACTGGACGCCTATAACAATGGACGTTACACATGTTCTAGCTGCTGATTTAGCGAAATCAAAGTTGCAACAAGCCAATTTATTAATCCTTTATCCCACCGGGCAACCGGTGGGAATTTCAAGATAAAAAGAGATCCATATTCCTCGGCAGGAGTACCGCCCTGCTGAGGACTTCCTCTTGCTGAAAAGTGCTGAAGAACATCTGGCTTTCCTGATGATCAGCACTTCTTCTTTTCACGGCTTTTTTAAAGGATCAAAGCAGATTTTCCGCAATCTCTTCGGAAATTACGTGTTCACAATATAGACAGTGAAGGGAAACTCCTTCTTCTTCGGACTGAAGCACTAAAAATTTGGATTTTATGGGTTCGCTGCTGTTAGAGATACATTTTGGATTCGTACAGCGGACAACGCCTTCCACATAAGAAGGAAGCACGACATCATTTTTCTGAACCACTTCAAAATCCCTTATGATATTAATGGTAGCTTTAGGAGAGATAAGGGCTATTCTGTTAAGTTCCTCAACACTGAGTTCCTTTCCCTCGATCTTAACAACGTCTTTTTTGCCTCGCGCCCCGGGAGCGTTCATCACAAAACTGATAGTTTCCCGAAAAGCACTGGAAATTCCCAGGATGCGCAGAACGTTTAGAGCCTGTCCAGCCTTTACGTGGTCGATCACAGTCCCGTTTTCGATTGCCTGAATCTTCAGGTCCCTTTTTTCATTCACTCAATCACCCCCATTGCAAGAGCAAGCAGTGCCATACGGATTGGAACTCCATAGAAAGCCTGCTCGAAATAGCGTGCATGGGGGGTTTCATCCACCTCAGGAGAGATCTCATTGACTCTCGGGAGAGGATGAAGGATCTTAAGGTCAGGGTCTGCAGCTTTTAAAAGATCGCCTGTAACCCTCAGACTGTTTTTAACCTTTTCATATTCATCAGGATCAGGAAAACGCTCCCGTTGAACTCTTGTCATATACAGGACATCGACATCCCCTATTATATCCTCAAGAGAATCAGTTTCCTTTACACGGATCTTTTGCTTCCGAAGACTCCGGACAATTTCAGGGGGCATCCTGAGTTCCGGGGGTGAAACAAAGGTCATTTCGGCCCCATAAAGGGACAGGGCATGGCAAAGGGAATGGACGGTCCTCCCGTATTTAAGGTCTCCTGCCATGGCGATTTTCAGGCCTTCAAGATGGCTTTCCCTGCGGATTGTGTAGAGGTCAAGAAAAGTCTGGGTAGGGTGATGAACAGAACCATCCCCTCCGTTGATCACAGGGACAGTCGCGAACTCCGCAGCCATCTGTGCCGACCCATCAAGGGGATGACGCAGCACGATAAGGTCAGCATATTTACTGATCACGCGGATAGTATCAGCAAGGTTTTCCCCTTTCATGACAGAGCTTGCCTCAACTGAGCCCAGATTCAGGACCTGTCCTCCAAGCCTTCGGGTAGCAACCTCAAAAGACAGCCTTGTTCTTGTGCTTGGTTCAAAAAAAAGAAGAGAAACAATTTTTCCATCCAGCAGCCGGGACCTTTCCTCGCCCCTGGCAACAGGTTCAAGTTTTTCGGCGGTATCCAGAACATAGTTGATTTCTTCCCGCGAAAAATCTTTCATTGAGATGACGTGTCGGTTCTTAAATGGCATCGAGTTTTCATAAATGATTCCCAGAGATATAACCTTTGCTCCGAAAATATTTCAGGTTAGCGCTGCAACAATTAAGCATCGCCTGGCACATCGGTTATGCCATTTTACTTTGACACATTCTTTATGAATTCAAGCCAGAGCCTGGCATCCTTAACCCTCTGGTTGACAAATTGCTCCTGGAAGCGTTTTGAACTCTCTTTAAGAGCCCCACTTTCAATTTCTTTAAGATCCATTATCGCACGCAATAAGCCTGCAGTCTCGTGGTAGAGAGACTTTGCCTGTTCCTGTGTAAGGGGTTTCTCTTCGAGCTCCTTTTCGTCCTTTTGTTCTTTTGCCGAAATAATATCGATACATTTATCTATTCCGGCTTTTTCGCTTGCCGTGAGGTTTTCTTTCTGAATCAGTTCCCATACATAGTTATGAAGCGGGTATGTTTCTCCTTCAAATTCCACATAATCCGGAATATGCTGCCCGACCCAGAAGAGACGGGAATGTAGAGCTGATAAAAGCTGTCTGCGTTCCTCATCAGTGATATATTTTTGAGAAAAGTCGTCTTCATCATCTGTTTTAAGGCTCTTTTCCATAAACTATCCCCAAACTAGATTGTTCTCCCTGATAAAAAAATTTTGTGAGAACTATTTAGTGACGAGTTTTCGGCTGCGAATGTGAAACTGCAAAAACCTGACCATTACAGGAAAAGTGTCCGGAATGAAAAGCAATATAGATAGTCAATGACTCGCCATTAAAATGGCAAGCATGTGAATAGCGGTTAAACCGTTTCCACGTTTGGCTGATTGACATGCAGCCTACTCAAGCAAGATATACCCGCTTGAGCAATGTTACGAGAGGCATTAAGGTCACTATGCATATCAAAACCACAAGCTTTACAATGGTAAGAACTACCTTTCCTGTTACTCTTACGGAGATCTCCACATTTGGAGCATTTCTGAGAAGAGTATCTGGGATCAATGTAGATAACAGCCTTACCAAGAGCTTCTGCTTTGTATTCCAGGAACTGAGCAAGCTGATAAAAACTCCAATTGTTGAGTTTTCGAGTAAACTCTTTTCCCTTTCTGGATTGGACTCTTATACTTGTCAGGTCTTCGAGTGCAAAGACGTCATGAGACATGTTAACTATGGTTTTCGAAATGCAGTGATTTACGTCAGTCACAAACCGTCTTTCTTTTCTGCTAATCTTCCTGAGAAGACGTTTAGCAGACTTAGTGCCTTTGGACTGCAATTTATGTCTGAGAAAAGCATATTTAGCTCTGACATTTTTAATTTGTTTTCCGTTAAAAAAAACATTGTTAGAGCAAACGGCAATGTTCACGATACCCCTATCAATTCCGAGAACTTTGTTTCCAGAACGTTCAGGAGATTCTTTTCTAAAAATAATATGCAAGAAAAAAGCATCTTTCCTGTTATCGTATTTCAAAGTAGAACTCCTAACTTCCCAATTAACATACTCTTGATAATATTTAGGAATATTGAAAGTTGCTTTGATTCTTCCATTTATAGTAGCAATGCTTACGCGTCCATGTTTCAGATGGTAAGTAATTACTCTCTGATTATACCTGATAGCAGCAAAAGGCTTTGCAGTTGGAAGATTTTTAAGTTTAACTCCTTTAAGAGCTTCGCAAGCAACATCTCTAGCTCCCTGAACAAGAGAGGAAGGAAGTTCTGGATGCCTTTCTCGAATATCGTTATAGGTAGCGTGATGGATAGATACCTTACTATTGGTTTTATGTTCAAAACCATAGACAGCGACTTCGTTAAACACAGTGTTAAAAAGAATAATTGTTTTCTTGAGGGTAGGTTTATCTTCCTCAGAAACACCAAGTTTAAGTTTAATCGTTCTATCCACATTCATATATTACACACGATACATTATATAGTTAACAGAGGTGTAAAAAGCAGGTATTGGGTGTTGACGCATTCCTCCCGCAGCTAAAGCAACGGGTATCCTGCTTATTTTATCATGAATACTAAAATTCTTTTTATTTCTTTCCTTTTATTTATCTGTTTTTTTTCAGCCAATTGCTCTGGTGCAATTATCAATGTAGGCCCAGGAACTTCCTTTAGCCCTGCAGGCTCAGACGACCAGAATATTATTAACGCTGCCATACAATCAGCGAATTCAGGTGACACTGTACAGCTTGCATCGACCACGTTTCACATAAGTTCACCCATAATCATGAAATCAGGGGTAACCCTTAATGGAAATGGGATTGGTGCAACTGTGATCTATTGTGACAATCCGAGCTCTAATTTTGCAACTCAAAATATAATTAACTGTAATGGTATTTCTGATATTGTAATTTCAAATTTCTTAATTGATGGCGGTTGGGGATCTTTAAGTAAAATGCATGCGGCAAGCAACAAGTATAGGGAATATGAAAAAGGAGTTTATTTATCTGGCTGTTCAAATGCAGTTATTCACGACTTAAAAATGCAATACAGTATGGGTGACTTTATTTTCTGTAAAAAAAATACCAGCAATGTTCAAGTTTATAATACAGTGTGTAAACCCGGCCATGACAGTTTTGATGCGTGGTCTGCCGGTGATGGAATTACAATATTCAATAACTGCTGGGGCACTTTTATAAATTCTTGCATTAAAATTCATAATACGAAAAACGTTCAAATTTACAGGAATACTTTCTACACTGATACCGGTTCTGGTAATGCTGGGGTAGAAGTAATGGGAGGGGAAGTAACAGGCCTTAATATTTATGATAATACATTTGCAACACTTCAATTAAATACAATATATCACGACTCAGCTGATGGTGCCTGTTCAGGCAGAGGTACTGTTTCAAATAATATATTCTATAACAGCCCTGGATATTATGGAATTAGTGGTATGGATATTGCATCAACCGGCAATATTGTAACCAGCTCCTATTCAAGCTCCAGTGGTACAAAAGATAATGGGTATGTTGCAGACAATGGTACAAGAAATTTACCTGTTTACAATGGTTCTGTAGTACCTTCTGTTACTTTTCCAGCTAAAGGCAGTACAATTTCAACTGTCAACGGATATGTAAGTATAAGCTGGACATATTTGAATGCAACAAGTTATTTTATCAATGTATATAACAGTACATCACAATTCGATTCATCTCATTTAATATATAGTCTTAACACTTCACAAACATCTGTAAATGTACCAATAAGCTACACGGGATCGTTTGCTATAAAAATCGGTGCACATGATGACGTTCATAATTCATGGGTATACAACAGTCCTGTAAGTTTGTTCACAGTAAGTGGCAAAAAATCAGCTACAGTTTATCCCGGTGCATATGGATATTTAACAGATTCAACTACAGGCCAACCTGTTCAGAGTGCTGTAATAAAAATATCAAATAATACGTGGAGTTTGACTCAAATTACTGATGTTGACGGGCTTTACCAGTTCACTGTGAACAGTGGAAAAGGCACGTACTGTTTAACTGCTTCAGCAACAGGCTATCTTAACAGTCCTGAATTACCAGTAAATATGACAGGTACGAACACAGAAATGAATTTAAAAATGGTTAAAGCCCCCGATTATTTAGAACCACACTATGTGAAGTTATATGTTTGTACTGATTCAAATGAGAAGGTCCCCGGATGTGAAGTTCAGATTTACACACCAAATAATGACTTAGATAATGAAAAACCGAATTTTTGTGCCTGGACAAATAATGACGGTAGAGCAAATTTCCATTTGACTCAAGGTGTCACATATAAAATTGTAACAATTACTTTAGATGGACAAAAGTACACCAGCACATTGACACCTGATCTAAATCAATATACTATTACAATACCACCTTCAGGGGACGCATCTGAAATACCTTCAGAGGACACCTCTGCAATACCTCCAATGCAGACTGTAATCAGTACAAATTGTACATATAAAATGATAAACAATACAGCAGCTTATATTAATGCAAGCTATTACGATTCTTCATCACAGTCCAGCAATCTAAATTTTGTACTGGGTACTATGAGTGATGGAAAAACGTTTGTACCCTCTGGAATCTCAGGTACTAATGACAATGTAAGTAACCCTATAGGAGTGGTAACTGACTCTTTTATAGTCACTAACTATTCTGGAAAAACGTACACGGTGAAAATTACTGCGCAATCTCAAACTTATGGTGCTGTATGTAAAACTGTTAATGTATCATTTCCAGACAGTAATGAACCGTATGTAGGGTCTACTTATATGGGTTCTTTCTGTGTTTTAATCTTAATTCTTGCAGGAATCATATTGTCAAAAACTCGTAAGGCACATTAATCATATGGGCCTTATTCTGGATTTTTCATTTTATGGACCAGTATGCTGGTGATTCGATCCCTAATTTAATGAGAAAGAAAGGCCTACCACATTTGGTTCGTCAATAACGGTGCATACGTCACAGATTCCAGCCTTCCCACGGCGGAGGTCCTGAATTCGAATCTCAGCGGGCATACTTTACTTTTTACAAATCTCACTACACTTTCCATTCCCGTTTTGCAAAATTGAGCGCCGCGAAATATCTCGAACCGCGCTCCGGAAGCGAAACCGGGTTCTGAATTTCAACGGGCTCGTAATGCTTATTTTGCAATTTAAGGAGAACAGCAACCCATCACTGCTTACATTATTTATTTTGCTCAATATATCGAGATTTAGCTTCCTGGAGTATATCGACTGCGGTTTTTAAATCTTTCCAGCCAATAACCTTTACTTGTTTGTCTTCTAAATTCTTATAAGTTTGAAAGAAGTGTGTGATTTCCTTTAGTAAGTGAGGGGGGACCTGGTCAATTGCTTCGATATGATTCCATAAAGGATCATTTTTTGGGACACAGAGTATTTTTTGATCTCTTCCTTTGTCGTCTTCCATGTCAAATAATGCAACAAGATGCACTTCTATTAAACAGCCTGGAAATGTAGGTTCCCATGTTAAAACCATAGCATCTAAAGGGTCACCATCAAGAGCTAGAGTATCGGGGAAAAAACCATAATCAGAAGGGTATACCATTGAAGAAAAAAGCATTCTGTCGTATTTAATCACTTTCTTTTCTTTATCGTACTCGTATTTGTTTCGGCTTCCTTTTGGAATCTCGATAAGCACACTTTCAACTTGACGTTCAGTCATACCAACACTTCCTAGTTATTAACAAACTGTTTTGGAATTATTGCAACTATAATGTGTTCTGACAGGTTATTAATATAAAACATTGAGGGGAAAAAATAGAACTGCCTGCAAACAAAAGTCATTTGCCTGATTTGAGCTATTTTGATTTTCACAAATCGACACAAAACTGAAAGTTTGTAAAATCCTCCCTTTGTGCAGTCACATATTTCCCCTCCTCTTTTTAAAGTACCTCCCCCTCAGACCCGGATAAATGTCACGTAGACAAATCCGGCGGTCATCAACAGGAAAAACAGCAGCCCTGCCAGGCTCAATAACTTGAGATACGGCCCCGGACGTTCTTCGACCGGTACGTTGCTACCGTTTATCACCCGATAGTTGATGTAGGCAAGAATCGGCGAGGTGACAAAGCTGACAATAGCGGCAAAGCTCAACAGTTGCAGCAGGTTCTGGACGAAGCACAGCACGATTACGCAGGCTGCAACCACCGACAACACAATACAGAGCTGGAAGATCTGCTTGAAGCGCCTGGAAAAGCTGTCGCTGAGCAACGTACAGCTCGCCGCCAACGAGCGCGGATAACCATCGATGCAGGTCAGGGTGGTGCTGAACATGGTAGAAAAGGCGGCGGTCAAAATAAGGGGCTTTGACCATTCACCAATATTGGCCGAGTAGAGACTGACCAGCTGCTGGCTGAAGCCGGTACCTCCACTGACAAGCTCCTGGCCTGAACCATACATAATCAGTTTGCCGAGCGCCACAAAAGCCACAGCCATAACCACAGCCATGATATATCCCAGATAAAAATCAATGGAAGCTTCCCGGGTCGTAGCGAAGTGACCGGTTTCTTCTTCACGGCTGAACATCCACAGACTTGACCAGGCCGAAAGATCCACCGGCATCGGCATCCAGCCAAGCAGCATCACCAAAAATGGAAAGGTCTGCCATGTCCAGGCGCTGGGCCCGACAAAGTCCGGAGGCGCAACCGGACCGTGGGCAAACGCCAGTCCCAGAGCTACTAACGTACTCAGGCTTAGCAGAGCAACCACTGCTTTAGAAAGTTTATCGAGCAGTTTATACTGTCCCAGCAGAATAACCGCAGCACATATCCCCAGAATACCAACCGTGAAAGCGGGAATCCTGCTGCCATCAAACCCGTAACCAGCAAACAGCGCGCCGCTGAGCATGGCTACCCCAGCTATATTGATGATTCCGGTCAGGATATTAATGGCCAGAAAAATATAGACATAGGCAACCCCCTGCCGCTTATACCCGGCCAGGAGACTTTCACCGGTGGCGGCTGTATAGCGCTGGCCATATAGAAAAAACGGGAACTTTAGTAAATTAGCTAGCAGAATCAACCCGAGCAAGCTCCAGCCGTATTGTGCCCCCGCCTGTGTTGACCAGACCAGGTGCGACCCTCCAATAGCAGCACAAGCTACCAAAATGCCTGGCCCAATTGCCTTGAACAGATTGGAGCGGCTGCCAGGACACTCAGCATCTGCCAGCATGGCTGCCTCGGTTGTCGGTTTTGCTTCGTTCATAAATGTGATTTCGTTCATGTTTGCTTCTCTGAGTAGGTTTCATGTATCAATTTCAAGTTACTGTCCAACATATTTAAAAATATAAATATATTACTGTTTTTGACTGTGGCACAGGACATCTATTGTGGAGGATATTTCCGCACAATAGGAGAAAGAAAATAAAAGTGTTACTTCAAACGAGAAGCTTAAAACAATCCACGATTTTTATGAATTCCCACAGGAATTCATTGGTCATCGGTTAAGGGATTATCTTGCCTGAGGGCTAACTTCAAGTTGCACAGAAGATACTGTCCGTAACAATGGGTTCGTATTTATTATCCGGATAGAATCAAAAAAGAATTTACAGGATACGACGGAGGAGATATCATATCCTGGGATTTCGGTACTCAAGATTCAGCGTTTCTTAAAATTCCCTTTTCTATTGAAACTCTGCGGTTTTCCAGAAGAGGGCTGACTGGTTTTCGGTTCTCCCGAAACTTTGAAGTTTTCCAAGAGAACATCAACTGTTTTCTGGGCAAGACTATTAACGTTCTGTACCGAGGCACTTACCTGCTGCATGGCAGCTGTCTGTTCCTCGATTGCAGCAGAGGTTTGTTCACTGCTCGCGGCATTCTCTTCAGCAGTAGATGCAGTCTCACTGATACTTTTCTCGATATTTTCAATTTTATCCAGGCCTTCTTCTGACAGCCTATCCAGTTCGATGAGCATAGAGTTGATAGTGGCAACTGCAGTGGCAATTTCCTGGCTCTTATTCAAAGCCTGTTTAATGTTCTTGCTTCCTGTTTTAGCCTGACCGTCCGCAGTGTTAATCGCTTCCGTCACTTTCCGGGTCTCTTTCTGGACGTTTGTAACAATCCCATTTATCTCATCAGTGCTCTTCCTTGAGTCGGCAGCAAGTTTTCGGACCTCATCGGCAACAACGGCAAATCCCCGGCCGTATTCACCGGCTCTTGCAGCTTCAATAGCTGCATTCAGTGCAAGAAGGTTTGTCTGGTCAGCAATCGATTTGATTTTCCCTGTAACAGCACCTATATTATTGACAGCATCATCCAGAGAATGAACGATGGTTCCAAGATTGGAGATTTCTGCAACAAGCTGCTCCACTTCTTCCAGAGCCATATTACTGAGACCCTGGGCTTCGTCACTGGTTTTTCCTGCCTGGGAAGCATAGCTGGAAGATTTAGTGGAAGATTCGCTGAGCTTTTTGAAAATTACTTCAGAAGCTTTTATATCCGAAGCTGCTGTGCCTGCATGCCTCGAAAGGTTCTCGGAACCGGTTGCGATCTGTTCGGAAGCCGTTGAAATTTGCTGCATGCCCATATTCATCTGGCCGACAGCTTCTTCGGACTGTTGAGCTTCTTCCAGGGTTGTGAGCATGTCTTCCAATATAGTTTCAATAACAGATTTCAGATTAATGACGAGCTTATTGAATTCGTCAAAAGTCTTACCGAAATCATCGTCCTTGATCTTCTCCAGATGGGTATCAAGATCCCCCTCACTAATTCCTCTGATGCCCTCTCCAAGATCCTTCAGACAGTTGTTGGTATAATTTAAAAGATTCTCAATTTCCTTTTCTTTCTCCTTCATCTCTGTCATATCGGTAAAAATCGTGAGACTGCCGACAATGACACCAGCCTCATCTTTTATTGGGACAGCAGAACATATTACAAATTGCGCTTTGTCTGCACCTCTGAGTTTAACGGACCCTTCAATGTTATAGACACCTTCTCCAGTTTCCAACACATGTTCAGCAAGCGCTTTAGTTTTCCCAGTACCATGTACTAAAGTACTCCTTTCCACAATTTCAGAAGGTGACATCCCGACGATCTCATCCGAACTTTTAAGATTACATACTTCTGCGAAATAATCATTAAGATATTTTATCTTTCGAGATGAGTCTACAAAATATGCAAGTGATGGCTTGGGTATGCTATTAACAATCACCCTTTGAGATTCTTCTCGCCGTTTTACTTGCGGAGTTACATCTAAGAATACCCCATCAATATAACTGACGTTTCCGTCTTCATCTTTCATCGGATGAGCCTGTTCCTGAATAAATACTATATTACCGTCGGATTTTTTGATTCTGTATTCAGCCTGATAAGGAGTTTTGTTTTTCATCGCTTTCTGTACAATTTTATCGATAAGGGAAAGGTCATCTGGAAGAATGATATCGGACCACGATAATTTTTGGGACATGAAATCCATTTTAGAATAACCGGTTAGTTCCTCTACACTTTTACTTATGTAATTTATAGCCCAGGAAGACTCACTCGATACTCTGAAAACAGTTATTGGAAGGTTATCTATTAGCCAGCTTATTTCTTTTGATTTTAAATCCGCATCATCTGTTAATTTTTTTAATGAGTCTTTTTGCATATGAGAGTCAATATCACTAACGGTTAAAACCATATTTGAACAATCTCCATAATATTTATATACAAACTACATATATATTTATAATAAGTATATAAGTTTATAGGTGGAAGTAAAGCCCTTACAAGTTATGGCAGTTCATAACTACACAGCTACAAAAACAAGTCTATTGGCATTGATTTTAACAAATAACATCCGGACTGGTACTATATTACAATTGACTCTTCGCTCAAGTAGAAGAGGTCAAAAATAATTGTATAGTTAGAAAGTAACTATGCCAAAAAGAGAACAATCGAGATTGGATGCGATTTTCAACAACAAATGTTTTTAAATTATATATATACTACTTTAATATTTAGGGAATGAATGTAAGGTAAAAACTTGAAACAGCAAAGAACCATACAATTAAAAGAAGCCGAATTCTATGGAAAAAATACTCACCGGACTGAGAGATGCTCACCTTGACCCCATGGACCGTCTTTAAATACTAACATCATGAAGTGTCCCTCAATCTTGCCTGAGGGCGCCTTCCAAAAAGAAAAACAGAGTGAATTTCAGTTAGCCTTAATTCGGTTTTATACATACTTAAGATTCTTTCTGTTGTTTTTACTTTTCGAGACAGGAATTGATTTCCTGCCATAAAAGCATCAACCATGTAAGATAGATAACCAGCTTGCATTAAAACTTGATAACTTCAGCCAAATGGAATTTCAAAAAACTCGAGCTCTATAATCGGCCTTTTACATTATAAATTTTTTGAGGGGATCGGAGTTAGATCTTATTATAGTTAAAAAGTAACTGCATGTTTCCAAGCTGCGATAGAATTATCTAAATAATTTACAGATCTAAAGATCCTGTCATTTTCCGAAGGGATGAACAAAATTATTTAAATAAAGTAAAAAAATGTGTATACCCTTGTTTTCAATGTGAAACTTTATATACATCCAGGTAATCTGTTTCAGAAAAGTATTGTTCAGACCTGGGGTTCTTATGACAAAAGTCGAAAAGGTATTACTGCTACTCAAAAATATGGTGTACGAAAGCACCAGCCCGCAGGAAACTCTCAAGTTCGCGAAGTATTATAGAAGTAAAGGGCTCGACGTTCTGGTAATTCTGTGGGGACCTATGGGAGTATTGCTTGCAAAGAAAGATAAAACAAGAGGGTCACCCAAATACGATGCCTCTGTTCAGGAATGCATCGAGATGGGAGTAGAATTCCGATGCTGTCAGCTTGCCTCAGATATGATCGGCCTTAAGAAGGAAGAATTGATCCCGGGAATTGAGTTTATTTGCTCAAAAGACGTGGCTGAACTTTTTCTGACGTACAGAGAAGAAAACCAGCTGATTATAAACTTCTGAATCTGGCAGTTTAGTCGAAAATCAACTTTAAAGAATGATTAAAATTCCTTTAAAATATATTTTAAAATAATTATCTAAAGTTGTATTTTGATAACTGTCTTTTTAGATCACCTTTTTAGATCATCTTTTTAGATCATCTTTTTAGATCACCTTTTTAGATCATCTTTTTAGATCACCTTTTTAGATCACCTTTTTAGATCACCTTTTTAGATCACCTTTTTAGATCACCTTTTTAGAAATATTTTAAAATTTGATTAAAAACTATTGTTCCATTGTAATGAGATTTCTCTCAACGATCTAATTATCGAATGTCCTGATCTTTGAGTGATCCACCTTTGAACAATTTAGCACTTTTATCTCGGACCTCTCATTCAATATTATTTATACTATATTGGCTATTTGTTCCTTAACTTTAAGGAATTTTATCTTCAGTTCGTGCAGGGATACTTTATAGGATGCTTTATAGATGCTTTATAGATGCTTTATAGGATGCTTTATATTAACCTGCAATATTCCGAAGATTTTATGCTTGAGATTACCGAGTGAACTACCATGTCAGGTACAGATTCTACAAATAATAACTGACAGGAAAAAATAATTATTAAGCTATTTTTGTAAACGGCTGCTACAAAACAGACAAGAATTTTTATGCTTTCCAATATATCTTGATTGACTTTGTGAGGTAGTCTGAAAACTACTTTTGAGGAATGAATTATATGCTAATATGCAGATATTTAAGGTAAAAATGGACCTTAATACAAAGGCCATATTCAAACGAGCAAAACATTCGAATTAGCGTATCTTACTGTAACACTATAAAATATTAATATTAAGTAAGAAAATAAAAATATCAACTGGTGGTTTCATGTTTTTAAAAGATTATGAACTTAGTGAGGAAGAAAAGCTTCTTTTACAGAAGGTTCTCGACGGAGATATAGCCTTTCGTAAGATTGAAGAGTTTGCAGACCCGTTAACAGCCGTAAAAATCCGGAGACTTGCCATTCAGGAGTACGCAAAACTCGAATTTGAACACATCCAGAACTTCTCTTTAGACGTGGAAACTGTAACAAAGAAGAATATTGAAAACATGATAGGGGCAGTTCAGATTCCTCTTGGGGTTGCCGGACTTCTGAAGGTAAACGGAGAATATGCGGACGCTGAATACTATATACCTCTGGCTACAACGGAAGGTGCCCTTGTTGCCAGTGTAAACCGCGGCTGTTCAGCCATCACAAAGTCAGGTGGGGCAAATGTCAGAGTTTTTGAAGATGAAATGACCAGGGCACCAGTCTTTAAGCTTGAGAGCCTCGACAGAACCAAAAAATTTTATGATTGGGTGAAGCGTCCTGAAATTTTTGAGCAGATGAAAGAAGTTGCTGAAAAGACGACCAGATTTGGAAAACTGCTCTCTGTAAAGCCCTTCGTGACCGGAACGTATGTTTATCTCAGGTTTTCCTATGACACAAAAGATGCAATGGGCATGAATATGGCAACCATAGCCACCGATGCAGTGATGCACCTCATAGAAGACGAGTTTGGCGCACATCCTGTTACCCTTTCGGGAAATATGTGCACTGACAAAAAACCTGCATCCATAAGTACCATTCTTGGGAGAGGAAAGACTGTAGTTGCCGAAGTAACCATTCCTGAAGAGGTAGTCGAAAAAACCCTCAAGTGTACTCCAGAATCAATGTTTGAAGTAAATTACAGTAAAAACCTGCTTGGTTCGGCAAGAGCAGGAGCCATGGGATTTAATGCCCATGCTGCAAACATTATCGCTGCCGTTTACCTTGCCTGCGGGCAGGATGCGGCCCATGTTGTCGAAGGCAGCACCGCAATTACGAGTATGGAACTTACAAAATATGGTGAGATTCACTGTTCAGTCACCCTGCCAGCCCTTCCTATAGGTACAGTCGGAGGAGGCACTGGCCTTGGAACCCAGAGAGATTGCCTGAACATACTTGGCGTGGCAGGAGCAGGAGATGTCCCCGGGATAAATTCCAGAAAGTTTGCAGAGATTGTAGCCTCTGCCGTACTTGCAGGAGAAATTTCCCTTATAGGAGCACAGGCTGCCGGACACCTCGCCCGCGCACATGCCCAGCTCGGCCGTGGAAAATTCTAAAGCTGCGAAATGAAAGATACAGGAAAAAACTTAGTCCGACAGGAAAAAACTTAGTCCGATCCACTCAGGAAAATAAAAACATACTTTGACTCTGCACTAAAGCAAGAAATCCCCTTCCTTAATGAAAGCAACAGGGAGGGGAGTTACATTTTTCGTTTTGCTTACCGCTTTAGATAATCAGGTTAATTCTTAAGGTCTTCAGGCTACTTTTCAAAACTCAGGTGACCTTTTTGAAGTAATTCAGGCCACGATTAAGCATTTAAACTATTTTTGGTTAATGAGTTATTTCCGAAATATTATACATCCGACTATTATTAAATTTTTATTCAAAGTAGAAATGCTTATCATGATGTGAATTTATAAGCTTGATATGGAGGCAGGCATGAGCAATCCAGTGGATATTCTGGCCTGTGCGGTCACTTCAATAATTTGTTTTTTTATATTATACACTGTACTTCAGTCGGATATACTTATACTGGGGATTGTTTTGATAGGCTGCATTCTTTTGGGGAAGCTACTTTACCTGTTTTAAAAAATTGAATATCTGAGTTTTTCCAGCCGGGACAATTACCGTATTTTCATCTGTTATTCACTTTTGTGTATCTCACTCCTGTCGATTATCTCCACCAATCTCATTTTCATCGACCTTTGCCCCGGGCAGTTCTCTCCCGATTACTTCATCTTCACTTTCCTCTTCGTTTTCAATAACATAATCACTCATCGTGAGAAAAACGATCCCAATAGTCACTGTAACCAGGCCCAGAATTTTGTGAACCGTAAACAAAACAGCTCCCAGGAAGATCAGGGGAAACCCCAGTAAAACGCCCCTACCTTTAATAAAAAAATTTTTTACTGCCTCTATAATTGCCATTTTAACTGATTCTCCTTGCAAACCGCCTTACCTGTACTTTCTTCTTTACATCCCGGAGTTCCCGAATAATTTTGCGTCACAGTTCCAGAAGGGTATCGGTTCTCTCCTGATTTTCCCGATGTATGACTGTCCCTGTACTGCCCCTATACTGTCCATATACTGTCCCTGTGGATATGTGAACTTCTTCCAGGTACTTGAAATCACTTTTTACTTAGCAGTATATCACATCTTTTTAGTATTGACTTTTTCCATATTAGATCAGGCGTGGAGGCAAGAGTATAGCAGAGTATATAAGGTTTAATTATAATACAACCTTAGGGGACTGAGAAAAGAAAAGATAAGGAATAGCCGGATAGAATTAAAGTGTTAGAATTTTTTATTTTATTACAAGTTTTCGAATAATATACAAGCCTTGTTCCGGCGTAATTTATTAAAAATATTTATTCAGTATTTTAGTCAGTATAAACCTGAGATAATAATAGATAACAAACTGAGTTATTTAAATTGAAAATTCTCAATACCTACTTAAATTAAGGAACGCTGAGCTTTCAAACTGTAAATCTGTCCGGACAGATACAAAAAAGGAAAGAAATTAAGGGGGTTTAATTTCTGGACTATACACTTCGAGTAGGAGGAGAAGCCGGGCAGGGGCTACAAACAATAGGAGGAGCCCTTGCAAAGATCTTTTCCAGAACAGGATACCAGGTATTCACGCACCAGGACTATATGTCCAGGATCCGCGGCGGGCACAACTTTTACCAGATCCGCTTTTCCGACCAGGAGGTATCAGCCTCCAGGGATATGGTCGATATTCTTCTCGCCCTTGACCTGAACACGATCGAAATTCATAAAAAAAGCGTAAGGGACGATGGTTTTATCCTTTATGACTCCAGGACTATCAAGAAGAAATTTGAAGGGCCTGAGTTTATAGACGTTCCCTTCAAAAAAATCGCCCTTGAGGTCGGAAAAAGCAGTATCATGGCAAATACCGTAGCAATCGGGGCAGTGCTTGGCCTGCTGGACCTCGGGCTCAAGACCCTGACAGAAATCCTGAAAAGCACTTTCAAGAAAAAAGGAGAAGAAGTAATTGAGAAAAACGTAGCCTGTGCCGAGGCAGGGTACAATTACGTCATCTCAAACTGTCCCCGCTGCGAGACCGTTAAAATCCGGGAGCCGGAAGAAAAAAAACTTATGCTTATAGACGGGCTTCAGGCAATCGGGATGGGAGCTCTCATATCCGGCTGTAAATTTTATTCTGCATATCCTATGACGCCTTCAACAGGGATTCTGAATTACCTTGCCTCAAAAGCAGAAGAATATGGCCTTGTTGTAGAACAGGCTGAAGACGAAATCGCAGCCATTAACATGGCAATAGGTGCCTCTTTTGCAGGCGTAAGGGCAATGACCGGAAGTTCTGGAGGGGGGTTTGCCCTGATGGGAGAAGGCCTCTCCCTGGCAGGGATAACCGAAACCCCGATTGTGATCGCCGAAGTGCAGCGTCCGGGGCCAGCTACGGGTTTACCCACACGCACCGAACAGGCGGATCTGCTTTTCATTTTGTACGCAGGGCACGGAGAGTTTCCAAGAGTTATCTTTGAGCCGGGGACCCCAAAACAGGCTTTTTATCTCACTAACAGAGCTTTCGAACTTGCAGAGAAGTACCAGATTCCCGTATTTATCCAGTCCGACCAGTACCTTGGGGATACCGAATGGACCTTTGAAAACTTCGACTTTGAACATCTGACCTATAATGATTACCGACTGAGGGAAAAAGACCTGGAAGGAGTCGAAGAGTACAAACGTTACAAATATTCGGATACGGGGATTTCCCTACTTGCAGTTCCCGGAGAATCCGGAAAACACCTTGTCGTAGCTGACAGCGACGAACATGATGAAGAAGGGCATATTATAGAGGACGCCGAAACCCGCATCAAAATGGTCCGGAAAAGACTGCAAAAAAAACTGCCGCTTATAAAATCAGAAATCGAAGCTCCGTTGCTGTACGGAGACCCCTCGCCGGAGATAGTGCTTATGGGACATGGCTCGACTTACGGTGTGATAAAAGAGGTAGTGGATATCCTCTCAAAGGACAGGAAGATTGCCATGATGCATTTCAGCCAGGTCTACCCACTCCCCGAACGGGACAGATTCGATTACATTGAGCTTCTCGAAAATGCAAAGCTTGCCATCTCCATAGAAAATAATGCCACGGGCCAGTTTGCAAAACTCATAAGAGCCGAAACGGGATTTGAATTTACCCATCAGATCTTAAAGTACGACGGGAGGCCGTTTACCATTGAAAACCTGAAGGAGGAAGTAGATGCCTGCCTCTGAAGATTATGAAGGCCAGGTCCCTGCCTGGTGTCCCGGATGTGGAAACTTCCAGATTCTCTCAACCATCAAGCAGGCACTTGTTGAACTTGGGATCGAACCGTGGGAAGTCCTGCTGGTCTCAGGAATAGGCCAGAGTGGAAAACTGCCCCACTACATGAAGTGCCACACCTTCAACGGGCTGCATGGAAGGCCCCTGCCTGTTGCCACGGCTGCAAAACTTGCCAACCATTCCCTGCACGTGATTGCAGTTGCCGGGGACGGAGACTGTTACGGGGAAGGAGGAAACCATTTCCTTCATGCTATCCGTAAAAACCCGAATATCACCCTTTTAGTGCACGACAACCAGATCTATGGGCTTACCAAAGGGCAGGCCTCACCTACAACAGCCAGGGGGACTCACACGAAGGTCCAGCCTTACGGGGTCCCTTCTGAGCCCCTGAACCCCCTTGCTATGGCAATCTCCCTTGACTGCAGCTTTGTAGCCAGAGGTTTTTCAGGAGCCCAGGAGCACTTAAAAGAGCTGATGAAGGCTGCCATAACACACAAAGGCTTTTCTCTGCTTGATATCCTTCAGCCCTGTGTCACTTTTAATAAAGTGAATACCTTCAAGTGGTACCGGGACAGAGTTTATAAACTCGAAGATAACTATGACCCTTACAACCGCGTAAAAGCTTTCGAAAGGTCTCTTGAATGGGGAGACAAAATCCCTAACGGCATATTTTACAAAAACGATAAGGAAACCCTGGAGGAAATGGTGCCGACAATTCATAAAGAGCCCCTTGTGAGGCAAAAGTTTTCAATCGAAGACGTAAAGCATGAGATTGAGAAATTTTATTAAAAAACCTCACTTACTTTCTTTTTAGTATATGAACTCAGTATGATATTCTTTACATCAAATCATTTAAACTCAGTCTGGGAATCTTTCGATTAAGTATTGAGACTCAGTCCGAGATTCTAATTTTTACCTCAAAATACTCTGCCTGGAGATCTGTGATTCTCTAAATAACCTCAAAAATTTAAATAGACACTAATATAAAAACTATGTAATTTATTGGCAAAAGTTAATAAATTAGTAGGGGAATAGTATCTGTTGTAAAATTATGAGTATGTGTATGGGGGGTCAGTTAACTGGGAACCATAAGTATCAGCTCCTGAGCAGATAGCTACTATAACAAATTACAATAAGAAATGTAGAATATCAGGCGCTGGGGAATGGAGCCTTTTGACTTTTCTATATACTTTTCAAAGGGAAATAAAGTATGGAGTGAAAACAGAATGAAAGGAATTTTTAGTATATTCCGGAAAGATGAGAAAGCCTTTACAGGGCTGGAATCCGCAATAGTGCTGACTGCTTTCGTAGTGGTGGCAGCAGTATTCTCCTATGTAGTTCTTGGGGCCGGGTTTACCACCTCCGATACCGCCAAGAAAACCATTGACGAAGGTGTAAAACAAACTACTTCATCCGTTGAGCTTGCAGGGGATGTAATCGCAAAAGGTACTACTGGAGCTAAACCCTCTGTAGATAACATAACTGTTACTCTTCAACTCACAGCAGGACAGTCCCCGGTGGATATAGGGACCAACAATGCTTCAGGACTGATGATTGTATCCTACACTGACAACTCGACCTATGTTCCAGACGTAACTTGGACTCAGAAATTCATCGGAGCCAGTGACGGAGATAATGTGCTGGAACAGCACGAAAAAGTGGAACTCACCATCACTGTCCCTGCATCAATGCTGAAGGGGACTAAAACTCAAGTGGTTAACAGAGAATTCAGGCTTGAGGTAAAACCGAGTGTTGGTGCAATCGTGCCTATCACAAGAGTTACGCCTCCGCAGATTGACAATGTCATGAACCTGAGGTAACCCCTAAATCTTTAGGGGGTACTTCCCCTTCTTTTACTGTTACGAAAACGGGAAAAATTTATCTTCGTTTTCAGGTGGTCAGTATGGAACTGGACAAAAGAGTAAACGAAATAGAAACCGAACTGAAAATAATGAAAGGGGAGATTAAGGAGTTACTCGTGGACATAAGGGATCTGGTAAACAAGAGTGAAAATCCTTTCTGTAGCATCCCGAGCCTTGAAACACTGAAGATTGAGGTGCAGGAAAAAGAGGAATCTGTAAATAACCAACCAACTGAGACGGGCAATGAAGAAACCGGACTCAAGCCCAATGCAGAAGTTTCGGATTTCGGGGATCAAATAGTAAAAAACAGTGAAAGCTTCTTGAAATCCGCCAGGTCCAGCCAGGAAAATCCTGTACAGAATACCCCGATAAAAGAAATGAACAGGCCTGAACCTGAAAAATTCCGAAAAATTGACACATTCATGCTTGTCGAGCTTATGCGGTGGGTGGATTATGCTGTCAGAACAATAGGACACAGCAACCTCGAAGGACTGCTGAACCTCTATGCTATTACCGGACAGCTCCCTGAAGAAACAAAAGGGATTATTGAAAACATTGCAAACCTTTCAATCGAAGAGCCCGCAGAAGAAGACAGGATCAGCATGAAGGACAACATCATGGTGCTTTCGCAGTTGAGCGCGATCCTGAGCCCGGAAGATTTCAGAAAGAATATTCCACCGCTTTATGAAACCTCCTCAGGCTGGAAAGAGAAAGAAAAAGAGAAGAAAGAAAGACTTGTCTTCAACTGAATTTGAAACTGAGAAGTTGAAACTAACTGCTTCCAGATAATCTGAAACAATATCACCTTCATTAACAGCATCATTTGACATCATTAACAGCATCATTTGACATCATTAACAGTATCATTTGACATCATTAACAGTATCATTTGACATCATTAACAGTATCATTTGACAGTATAACATTTGATGTAACTCAATATCATAATACATTAACCAGTTTGATAAACTGCTTAATTAGAAATCAACATCAAATAAACATCAATTTATCCGGTTTAAAAAGACTGGAAATAAAGCGGGGGTCGAAAAATGAGTGGGGAATCGATAAGCTCTGCGATTCTAACAATAGCATCCGTTATCTGTGCATTTGGGTTTGCTTCAGCTGTGTACCCCTCGGTCATCTCTGCAGGAGACCCGATAATGAGCCGTTCGGACTCTATGGGAGATCAGATCCTGACAGATATAGAAATCCTGCATGAAACAACTGGGGCTGAAGGTACCGAGATTCATGTATGGATAAAGAATGTAGGATGCAAGGAAATATCTTCAGGTATAATCCCCGATTCTGACCTCTTTTTTGGAGAGGCAGGAAACTTTGAGCGCATACCCTATGATGAAAACGGAAGTATGACTCCGGGGTGGAGCTACCTGATCGAACAGAATGGGGACGAGAACTGGGATAAAGGGGAGACTCTACGCATAAAAATTAAACCTGTAGATTTGCCTGTGAGCGGAAAGAAATACTTCATCAAGTTCAGTACATACAACGGGGTTTCTGAAGAGGCCTATTTCACGGTGTAATAATGGGGTTCGGGTCAATAATTGCAGCAATGATCTCGGTTGCAACCATCCTCCTGGCATCGTATGTCTGCTCGAAGGGAGGGTTCTACATGGCAGACGGACTCGCTAATTCAGTCATTGAGATGCAGGAAAATAAGAACGAGATGTTAAAAACAGAAATCGAGGTTACAGATGCCTCCATTGACACGGCAAATATTTCGGTCTTCCTGCAGAACACAGGCTCGACAAAACTCGGGGACTTCGCTTACATGGACGTGATCGTTACCTATCAAAATGAATCAGGTGACATGAAGACTGTCTGGATTCCCTACCAGGAAAGCGAAATTATTTCAGAGGACAGGTGGAAGTGGACAAAAATGGATATTGTTCCTGACCTGATAAACCCGGGAGTCTTTGACCCGGGAGAGAAAATGAAACTGCAGGTCAGGCTGGATCCCTCAGACCCACCTGGGAACTCCAGCGCAAACTGGCTTCTGGTAGCTGCCCCCAATGGAATAAAGGCTTCACGGTATTTCAGTGAGTAATATTTCAGTGGATAATATTTCAGTGGATAATTACGTATCAAGGAAGATCCTGATAAGCAAGTGAACAGGAACAAATGGATCAGGATGCTACAAGAATTCAGGGATTTGTGGGGAAATCCCGGAGAAGGGGGGAGAGAAATGGAAGGAAGTAAGGATGAGGGAGCACTGTTTGAAAAAGAGTCGCTCGATGAAGAAATATTCAGCGACCTGAAAGAGGAAGAAAAAGCATTACTGGAGTTCATATCTACCGGAAACATGGAAATCGACAGGAAACTGGAGGGAGGAGTTCCTGTAGGTTCACTTTGCCTTCTAGAAGGAGGAAACGATAGTGGGAAGTCTATTTTACTACAGCAAATAATGTGGGGAGCCCTGAACCAGGATAAAAGAGTTCTTGCTTTAACAACGGAAAAGACCTCAAAAGAACTTCTAAACCAGATGGAGAGCCTGAAGCTCGGGATTTCGGAATATTTCATAATAGGGAGATCAAAAATATTTGAGATTAATGCAAGCTATGTTGAGGAAAATCCCCAGTTGAGCGAGAGCCTGCTTCAGGTACTTCTGGAATGTATAAAAAAATGCGAAGAAGAACTGATCCTTATAGATTCCCTGACGATCTTTGCGGTGAACGCTTCGGAAAATGCAGTGTTAAACTTCTTTACTGAATGCGTAAAGCTGTGTGACAGGGGAAAGACCATTCTCATTAGTGTGCACGGGTATGCATTTTCCCAGGTGGTGCTTTACAGGCTAAGGTCAGTTTGCAGTGCCTGCCTTGAACTCAGGATAGAGCAGGTTGGGGACCAGAGAGTAAAAACTATGGAAATCCAGAAACTGAGGGGGGCCAGGAAAATTACCGGAAATATGGTGAGTTTTAATGTGGACAGTGAGTTTGGACTGAAGATCATTCCGGTTTCAAAGGTTAAAGCCTGAAAAAAAGAAAAAGCCGGAAAGATGGCAATCAGAAAAAAAAGCCGGAAAGATGGCAATCGGAGAAAAAACCCGAATGAGGATTCAAGATGGAAGCTCTGCCTTTTGATCCGTTGCCTTCTCCGGAGAATGGGGGGCGTTCCAGAGAAGAGATGTACTCCAGCCTTTCTTTAGAAATGCAGGAGTTCGTTGGCAGAGAAGAAAACCATCATATCCTTGATTATGTCTGCAGGCTCCCGACGGAAGAAATAGGATTTCCGGAATTTTATCCAAGAATTTCGAGATCCATGAAAAGCATCAAACGCCCTAACCTGATCTATCCTACAGGAAAAGGGCTTGCCGTTCATATATATCCGGATAAAGAAGACGTAAGAAACTATTACATTCCCATAGAGCCCTGCCTTTTCCAGAAACTTGACAGCAAACTAGAGGAAGTTGAGAAGTTACTCATTGACGTGATATATGATCAGGATATCACCACAAAAGATCCTGAAGAAAAAAAGAAGCTCCTCGAGAAAGCTCTTGAAAAAATCTGTGAAGTAAGAGAGGATTTAAAGGAAAACTCGGGGGTAGAGGAAGGAAAAAGCAGGGGAAAGAAAAAAGTTTCAGATAAGGAAAAAACTTCCCTTAGAGAGGGGAATAACAGCGAAAAAAGCGAAAAATCCGGAATTCTTGGAAACCTGAAGGAAGCCGGTAAAGCATTCAAGATAAGAAAACTGCAGAAAATTTCCTTAACGCCTGAGGAATTCAGTGCAATCAAATACCTGATGCTAAGGGACAAGGTGGGGATGGGAGTGCTCGAACCTTTACTTCTCGACTCAAATATAGAAGACATCAGCTGCAGCGGGCTTGGCAGGATCTTTGTTGAGCATAAGGTGTTCTCATCTCTTAAAACAACAATCTCGTTTGAGGAAAACGAAGAACTCAATTCTTTTGTCATACAGATGTCCGAAAAAGTAGGAAAGCCAATTACCTACAGGGACCCGATAGTCGATACTGCTCTTCCGGACGGGTCAAGGATTAATATCGTGTTCGGAGAAGATGTGTCAAAGCAGGGGAGCAATTTTACCATCAGGAAATTTATGGGGACCCCTATTTCAATCCTCGAACTTATTGAGTTCGGGACAATTGACTACACAATGGCTGCATACATGTGGATGATGCTCAGGGCAGGAATGAACTGCTTCGTTTCAGGGGAAACAGCCTCCGGAAAGACCACAATGATGAATGCAGTGACTACTTTTCTTCCACCTGAGTCCAAAATAGTTTCTATTGAAGACACTCCGGAACTGCAGGTCCCCCATAAGAACTGGACCCGGGAGGTTACAAGGAGTACAAGGGAGGACAGCGGGTCTGATATCTCTATGTTTGACCTGTTAAAGGCAGCCCTGCGCCAGCGTCCAAATGAGATTATGATAGGAGAAATCCGTGGGGTTGAAGGAAATATCGCTTTTCAGGCAATGCAGACCGGACACCCTGTAATGTCCACGTTCCATGCAGCCTCAGTTGAGAAACTGATCCAGAGACTGACAGGCGACCCGATAAATGTCCCCAGAAATTATGTGGATAACCTGAATGTGGTTATTATCCAGAGTGCTGTAAACGTTCCGGGAAAAGGGCTTGGAAGGAGAATCCTGAGCATAAACGAAATCGTAGGCTACGATTCAGAGAGCCAGTCTTTTAATTTTATGGACATCTTCAAATGGGACCCTGTTACGGATACATTCAAGTTCACCGGAAAAAACAACTCTTATCTGCTGGAACATAGAATTGCCCCACGCATGGGGATTCCTGAAAACCAGGTTAGAAAAATTTATTCGGAACTTGACAGAAGGGCAAAAATACTCAGGAAGATCCACCAGGCAAAGATTACCAATTTTTACGACCTGTTCAACACCCTGATCCGGCTTGAGGAGGCGGGGCTAACATCATGACTTTCGTGCAGATAGTTCCGAACTTAAAACTGAATGCTGCAAAACAGGGAATGGAAGGATACTTTAACCTCGCCAGAAAACTGAAAAACACTAAAGTTGTTGATAGAGTCAATGATGATATGCTCTTCCTGCTAACATATATGGCTGCGATTTCAACTGCGGATATCGAAAGGAACAGGATCTTTGATTATGCAGGGCGACAGAAGGAATATGAAGCTTCGAAATACTTTAAACAGATCTATATCCTTGCCTCAAAATGGGGCTATGAGTATGCAAAAGCCTGCAAGTATATTTCTCAGAAATTGAAGGATGCCTATCTTTCAAAACTATTTGGCAGAATGGCAAATATCCTCTCTTCCGGAGAGCCTGAGAAAAACTTTCTGAAACAGGAAAAAATCACAAGGGAGGAGATCTACTCTAATGAGTACGAGAGATGTGTTGAATCCCTGAAAAAATGGACTGACGGCTATACTGCCCTGATGGTATCCGTAAACCTCGTTGTTACCATAATCCTTGTTTCGGTCATGATCTATAATATAGCAAATATAGAAACAATTGCATTCCTGATTGTATTATTAACTCTTACCATATGCGGGCTTGCCCTTTATATTATATACAAGTCAGCTCCTGCCGAAAAAAAGGTACATGCCCTTGGCCGTAAATCAAAGGAACAGGAGCAAATCAGGTTCCTGACCCGGATTCTGCTCCCTCTCGGCACGGTTTCTCTTATTGCTCTCATTTTGCTCGGGACAAGGCCGGAATTTATCCTGCTGGGAGTGACCTCCTTTACGCTTCCGATAGGCGTCCTTGCTATGATTGACGACCGGAAAATCGGTGAAAGAGACAGCAGTTTTCCTGCTTTTGTAAAAACGTTGGGGACCCTTGCAGGAACAACGGGAATCACTATAAGGAGTGCAATGGAAAACCTTGACATGGAAACTATCGGCTGTCTCAAGCCCGGAGTTGAAGAGCTGCACATGGGCCTTTCTATGGGGCTTAAGTCCAGGCTTTGCTGGGATAAATTCATAGGGGAAACAGGCTCCGAACTGATCAACAGGTGCTCAAGGATCTTTACCGACGCAGTCGAACTGGGAGGAGATCCGGCTGAGATAGGGGACATAGTTTCGAGCTCAAGCCTGGCAATTGTCCTCCTGAGAATGAAACGGCAGCTGGTCAGTTCCGGCTTCAAGGGGCTTGCAATAATCCTGCATGCTGTAATGGTTGGGCTTCTGATCTTTGTACTGGAGATAATTTCCAAATTCAGTGGGCTCGTCTCCGAGATGAGTGAATCTTACATGTCCATGGAAGGGGGAATGAATGGGATGTCCGGAATAGGAATGAGCATGTTCAATGTAACCGAAAGTTTACCCATACTCTACAAATTAACTTTTTCCGTGATAATTATTCTTACGATTTCAAACACTCTCGTAGTAAAGATTGTGGAGGGCGGAGGAAATTACAAACTTTTTTTCTATGGGGGCCTGATGTCCGGAATTTCAGGGCTTTGTATGATTCTCATCCCTCCGGTCGTATCGAGGGTATTCACATTTGAGATATGAAAGATGTTTCAGTTGAGAAAGATGTTTTCAGTTGAGTCATAAAGAAAGGTGTCGTAAGAAAGTTTAGAAACCAGAATAAATCAGGTTTTGTGGGAGGTAATTGGATGAACAGTTTAACAGATTTAAAGATAGGCGGATTAAAGGGCCTGAGAGAAAATGGGTTAAAGGGCCTGGGAGTGAGGAGCTTAAAGGATTTAATACTCAAGCCGAAAACAGCTGATGTAAATCTTGAAGATATGGAGGATTTGACAAAAAGTAGAGACCAGGTTAAGAAAAAAATAATAAAGCTAATAAAAGAAAAAAAAGAGATTGAAGCCCGCATTGATCTGATCCGGAAAGCAGAAAAAGAAAAAAACGAAGAAATACCGGAAATATCAGAATTTCCCTGGCGGGAAGAAATTTTCCCCCCGCTCCCCAGAAAAGTACGTGTAAAAACATCCGGCCCTCTGGAAGTCAGAAACGATTCTTTGAATGCGAAAGATGCCGGATTGACAGAGGTAAAAGTTAGTGGAATGGAGATAGAGGTTAAAGGAATAGACGAAAAATCTGATGATAAAAAACCTGAAGATAAAAAACCTGAAGGAAAAATATCTGAAGATATAATACCTAACGCTAGCAAAAATATTAGAGAAAATGATGCCGAAGAAGCAGACCCAAAAAGCGGAGCCGGAGAAAAAAAAGAGGGCAAGGCTTTTGTGGAGAATGCAGAAAAAATAAAAACCACAGATCTTTTCTCAATAGAGGAAGTGAACGAAAATAAAGTTTCCAGTGGGAATTCCGGCGAAAGCTCCATTGAGAAGAGCAAGCCTGAAAGCAAAAATGACTCTGCAGCTAGTCTTTTTGGAGATAGCCTGATTGAAGAGCTGCTGAATAGTGAGGACCTGAACCCTGAAGAGGAGCAGGGTTTTATGAAATATCTGGAAGAACAGGAAGTGGGAGAGCTAATTACGGATTTAAAAAATGTAAAGGCTCTCCTGGCTCGGGCAGAACATGCAGGGTGAACTACCCATCACTGAAGTAACGGGCTTCCTGCTTCATACCTCGAACTACCGTTCATAAGTCCACAGGCTCTACCCTCTGTTCCAGAGGTGAAGAAAGATCAAATTGGTTCTGGTTTCCTTGGCTTGGTTATCGCTTAGGAATTCAGTACATAGTATAGGACAAAATAGTATTTAGAGGTTAGCAGATAGCGAAAATATGGGACGTTGACGGTATTCATCCCGCCACTAAAGAGGCTGTCCGACAATTCAATTTCGGGGCAAAAACATGTAAAAAATAAGACGTCTAAGGTCTTTAAATCGAAAACGAAGGAATTCAATTATAATTCAATTATTACCTACAGTAATTGTCAGACAGCCTGTAAAGTAACGGGCGTTCTGCCTTTGACTTTCGTAAAACATTGAGAGAATATAGCCAGTAAGATAGAAACAGACTAAAACCAGTAAGACAGAGACAAACAAAAAATAAAAGAAAAAAGAAAAGAGAAAAGGTGACAGGCACAAGCCCGACACATAAATAATTAAGAGTTAGTTATGGGCATTTATCCATTACAGTTATTTGTGGCTGTGGAGATGGAAAAGCCCTTCCCTTGCTTTGTCAAGGAGTTTATTTGCTTCCTCAACTTTGCTGGCAGCCTCAAGGATATCTTCAGAGGCTTCGAGAAAACCGTCTTTTTTGGCTTTCTGGGCCCATTCTCTAAAACTCTTTATATGGCTATCGTTATGCTCGATCCAGTGCTCAATCAAATGTGAAAGGTTATCGTGATTAAGTTCTTCTGTCATAGCTATTCCCTCCTTTTTAAGAGTATAGAATTCATGGTATAAATTTTAGGTGGATTTAAGATGAATTTTCACATTGTTAATACGGAAAATGAAACCGAAAATAAAAATAAAGAGAAAGAAAATAAAAAATAAAAAAGAAGAAAAGGGAAATAAAGATAAAAAAGAAGAAAAGGAAAAAAGAAAAGAATGTCGGTTTTCAAACTGTCCTCGGATCAGTTATTTCACCTGTCAGTGCCGAGGCTGCTGCGGTTGCAGGGGATGCAAGGTAGATGAAACCGTCTTTTCCCATCCTGCCTTTGAAGTTCCTGTTTGCGGTTGAAACGCAGACCTCTCCTTCCCCGAGCACGCCCTGATGGGCACCGAGACAGGGCCCGCAGCCAGGGGTTGCAGGGGTCACACCGGCTTTCAGCAGTGTTTCCATGGTCCCGTTTTCGATTGCTGCAAGAAGGGTAGTGCGGGAGGCAGGAATCACAATTGTCCTGACTGCAACCTTTTTTCCTTTCAGGACTGCTGCTGCTACCTCGAGGTCTTCAAGCCTTCCGTTCGTGCATGTCCCGATAAAGACCTGGTCTATGTGAGTGCCTTCAACCTCTCCTACAGGCTTTACATTATCCACCTGATGCGGGCAGGCAACCTGAGGTTCGATATCTCCGGCATCGTATGTGAACTCTTTCAGATAAGCAGCATCAGGGTCGGCATAGACGGGCTCATAAGGCGCAACTGCCCTGTTTTTCAGGAAATCGAAGGTCTTTTCGTCCGGTGGGACAATGCCGGTCTTTGCCCCCATCTCAATTGCCATATTACAGAGAGTCATCCTGCCAGCAACCGAAAGTTCGCTGATCGCCTGCCCGTAAAACTCAACTGCTTTGTAGGTTGCCCCGGCAATCCCGGTCTTTCCGACCAGGTAAAGAGTAAGGTCCTTTGCGTAGACGCCTTTCTGAAGGCTGCCTTCAACAGTCATCCTGAAGCTTTCCGGAACCTTAAACCAGAGCTTTCCCGTGGCAAAGATTTCAGCCATATCGGTAGCTCCTACCCCTGTTGCAAAAGCCCCGAAAGCCCCGTAAGTGCAGGAATGCGAGTCAGCCCCAACAATCAGCTTTCCGGGCATTGCAAAGCCGTTTTCAGGAAGGACCTGGTGGCAGACCCCTTCTCCAACCTCATAGAAGTTAGGTATTCGCTGCTCCTTTATCCATTCCCTGATCTCCTTCTGCAGGGTAGCTGAAGTCTCAGTATTCGCAGGTGCGATATGATCAAAAGGAATTACGATCCTTGAAGGGTCCCAGACCTTTTCCAGCTCCATTTCCTTAAAAGCATTTACTGCAAGCACCGACGTGCCGTCATGCGCCATTGCATAATCCACATCTGCAAGCACAAAATCGTTAGCCTTTGCATCGGTTCCCGCGGTCCGGGAAAATATTTTTTCGCTGATGGTTCCCAAAAGTAAGCCTCCTTTCCGAGAATAAAGTGATAATGAATGAAATGTACGCTGAAGAATTAAGGTTTCAGAACTCACTATAACGAAATATATATACTTAATGGATTTGTGAGCTAAAAGTTCTATTAAAGGAAGAGGTTTGTAAAATATTTTTTTAGAGACAGGCATGGTTCAGGACATTTTGTTCGCAATGTAGAAGTCTAAAAATTATACCACAGTAGGGTAGCCGTATGGCACATTATTTAAGAAATTAATTTATGAAGAGTTAGTTTAATATACTAACGTTAGTTTATAGATAGAAGAATATATTAGTAAAGTTTAACGCGGGGGAAAATTAAGATGAGAGTTAAATATATTTCATTTGCGGTTTGTTTTTTATCCTTACTTTTGCTTGCGGGGAGTGCCTCATCAGCCGGGGCCATCCCGGCAGAGCAGTGGAATAGAACTTTTGGGAACATCGAATATGACTGTGGGAATTCTATCAGGCAGACTCAGGACGGAGGATACATACTGGCAGGAGAGACTGTGGTCAATTACGATGAAGCTAACGCTGATGCCCTCCTGATGAAATTAAACCCGGATGGAATTGAAGAATGGAGCAGGACTTTTGGGGGACCTGCATATGATTGTGCATACTCGGTCCAGCAAACGGCAGATGGAGGATACGTACTTGCAGGCTATCTTGAAAAGGGGGAAGAAATAGATTCAAGAGAACCGGATTCAAGAGACCCGGATGCCTGGCTGATTAAAACCAACTCCAACGGAACAGAAGAATGGAATTTTACCTTTGGCGGGAATAAAACAGACCTCATATTTTCGGTCGAGAAGACCATCGATGGGGGATACTTACTCGCCGGATATACGGAATCTTTCGGGGCAGGAGCATCTGATACCTGGCTGATTAAAACTGACTCCAACGGGACCGAACAGTGGAATAAGACCTTTGGAGGAATAAATGAGGACTACGCATCTTCTGTCAACCAGAGCAAAGACGGAGGATACGTAATATCAGGGTTCACCAACTCCTCAGCAGGCGGAAATGAAGCCTGGCTGATTAAAACCGACTCCAACGGAACAGAAGAATGGAACAAAACCTTTGGCGGGGAAAGCCATGATTATGCATACTCTGTCCAGGAGCTTGAGGACGGAGGATACTTACTGGCAGGAACCACGGAATCCTTCGGGGCCGGGAGAACTGACGGCTGGATGATTAAAACAGATTCAAACGGGACTGAACAGTGGAACAAAACCTTTGGCGGCCCGTACACGGATTATTTCTATTCGGTTCAGAAAACCTCAGATAAAGGCTTTTTACTTGCAGGCATCACCCAGCCGAACAGTGATTATAACGATATCCAGGCCTGGCTGATGAAAACCGATTCCAAAGGGCAGAAAGAATGGGAGATGAACTTTGGAGGCCAGGACGACGATTCCGCAGCTTTTGCCCAGGAAACCCGCGAGGGAGACTACATACTCGCAGGACGTACTTCCTCGTATGGGATGGTCTCTGATGTCTGGCTTATCAAAGTCGGCTCGGAGAAAAATATGACAAGTGAGCTTGATAACACCACAACCGGGTTTTAAGAAACGGTATCAAAAAGCCTCAATTAAACTGAAGTAATCTGCCATGGGGCTGAAACCTCCGTGGCTTTCTTTCTCCTTTTTTCATTTATTCCTTTCTCTGAACCCTGAACCCCTGAGTATAAGTTTTTAGAGCCCTGGACATAACGAGGCCGCCGCAATAGATCAATGATTGGATACACTCAAGGACGATACTCAAGGACGATACTCAAGGACGGTACTCAAGGACGGTACTCAAGGACTCTAGACTGATCGTCCATCTATAAAGAAAATGGATTACGATTGAATTCTTTTTTACCAATTAAATAATATGATATTATCAATAAAAAGTATGTGTTGACACAAAACTACAAAAATGTGTTAATTTTTAACATAATTTCATAATAACATATTAACATTTAAATAGTAGATCATCATTGATATATACACTAACAAAAAAGTTAGGTTTCCTTCAGAAGCTTCAAAAAATATCGATTTTCCTGCAAAGAAGGAAGATGTTGTTAAACGCTAAGGATAGTAACACCAGGAACGACATGCTGCGGAATACAAATAATCTCCGGAAAAGGAGTAGACAAACGCTGCAGATGTCGAGGAAAATTAAAGGAACCTGAACAAAAGTAAAGGGGAATATCATGGAAACTGAAAGTAAAAGCAGATTTATTGCAGAACTTCCTGTGGAAACTCAGAAGATATTGAAAAATATAGATTTTTCTATAAAAAGGAACGACATTATTGAACAAGCAAGGAAGAGTGGAGCAATCCCGGACATACTGCAGGAACTTGGCATGCTTCCGGACAAAAAATACAATAGCACTGAGGATGTCGCCGAGGAACTTCACAGAATTTATATGGGGATTCCCGCCTAAAAAACGTAACTTACTTTTTTTTCATTTTTTTAGTAACCGATGATCAATTCAATCCTTTTCTATTTCTTTTTTAAACGTACCCTGTGAAACCTGGAAAACAGATATTTCTCATGCCGGGCCGGTCAAGAAGAAGTTTGCGAACCTCATGGCACTTATCCATTTTCTCCGTTTTCTTCCCCCTTCCTTTTTCCCGACCCCTGTCTCCTTTTCTTCCTTTCACCTATTTGAAAACACTTCGTATCAATCAAGCGAAGTTTTAAGCATACTTACGACTCATATCTATCGCAGCTTGCACAGTAATAAAGCTCTTTTCCGGGCAGTACTTTCAGAGCAAGCAGCCTGCTCCTTCAATATTTCAGGAGAAGGGCGAGAAAATAAGTTTGTGATAGGGGATTTACTATGACGTCAAAACTGATGGACTACTTTAACAAGCAACCGAGAATTGGGGTTCTCAGCACAGCGAGTAAAGACGGAAAGGTAGATTCGGCTGTTTTCGGTTCGCCTCAGATGACCGATGAAAAGACAGTTGTAGTTGCAACAGGGAAAAACCGCACGTTTGCAAACCTTCAGGAAAACCCTTACGCAATGTTCCTGATAATGGAGCCGGGAGCAGATATTATGGCATGGAAAGGGATCAGGGTTTATATGAAGTTGAAAGAATCTGCGACTTCCGGCGAGATGCTTGATATGATCAAAAGCCAGATCGCAAAAATAGCCGGTGAGGAAGCGGGAAAGATGATATACGCAACTGCCACCTTCGAGATTATTGAGCTGAGGCCTCTCGTTGATATGGGGCAGAGCTGGGAGAAATCGATCTGAATTTTCAGAATTTATGGAAAAATCAGAATGAAAAATTAAAATGAAAGATCAGAGTAAAAAATCAAAATAAAAAAGATGACCGGTTCAACTTTAAAACGGGATTTTATATTATACCGGTTTTCTCTAAAAATCCTTCCAGAGGCACGGAGTGAGTCTGGAAACCGCATACTTTGTAGGGGTCTGCTCCCATTGAGAGGGCTACGAACTGGGCAATATTCATGTGTACCAGGTCATATTTTACCCCGAACTCTTTTTCAATTACAGGCTGGTAGCGGTCGTACTGGATATGGCAGTTCGGGCACATATGGAGCATTAACTCCACTCCGGCTCTCTGAAGGCTGTCGAGTATGGTTTTGGTAACCTGAAGAGAGGTGCTTTTTTGAGGCGGAGCTGGGAAAAGCCCATTCCACAGGTAAGGTTACGGGCGGTATTTTATCAGAATTTGTCTAAAAAGAGAGGATCTAATTTTTGGAGATGCTTGTCAAAGATTAGAAGATTCACTGACTCTACAGGCTCACATGAAATACAAACACAGAGACTTTTGCGGTAATACTGTAAGCAGTCCACAAAGATCCTCGTATATGAGTATAGATGTGAATTTTTACATTTGGATATCAACTCTTGAATATATGCCAAGGATATATGCTTATACATATACTTATTGGCCAGATCATCAAACTATCGCAGATTCAGAATAATTGCAAACCCAAAACAGGTATGAAAAACGGATAGTTCGATGGAATGGCCGGAAAACTTATAAGGAGTTAGATAAGAGGAATTTATGGAGTTCAGAAGTGCTTTCCAGGTACCACCCGAACTCCACAAAACACGCCCTAAAGGCATGAGTTATGTTAGCTTTGTCTGTATTTAAGGCTTAGCTTGCCTGATTCTGCCTCCTGGTTATAAGATACACAGGAGATTAAAGTATGAACCGTAATAAAATTGGAGTAAGTATACTTGTTTTAGCAACACTGCTGGTTGGTATGGTGTTAATACCGGCAGTAAGTGCACAGGAAGAAAAAGATTATTTTGTAACTGCTGAGGAAGCTTTTAAGCATGCCAATGCGAACATGATAAGTTTCATAGCAGCCGATGCACCAGGCTTTGAAAACTGGACAGGGGCATTTATTGATCCCAATCCACTAGAGTTTTACGACATAAATAGTAAGAAATTATTTTATCAATTCTCAGTATATAAAGAAAATATATTAATAGGTAGAATAGACGTTTGTGCCGATAAAACGCTTGGGGCATCAGTAAACAACATTGAATTCGATCCGGAACCCTTTAAAGCAGCCGAAGCTATGGAAAGGTCAATAGAAATCACCAAAAGTGAATATCCAGATGGGAAAATCAAATCAACCAATATGGTTGTATACAGCTATCCTAAGATTGGTGCGATGACTGTCGTAAAAGACAAGACAACAGGAGATGAGTATCGGATATTTGTAGATGGATACACCCTTGAAGGGGTAGAGGATAAACCTGCAACTGAAACCGAGCCTGGTGTTTGGTCGATGTATGACCATCTTTTAAAGAATGGAAAGGACGGCTTTGTAGAAATCCTCTAAGTTATGTTTTTACCCAAACATTTATAAAAATAAGATTTTAAAATTGCTCCTTATTTTTTGTCCCCACAAAAAACGAG
>NZ_JJOV01000083.1:0-47772 GCF_000979385.1 Methanosarcina sp. 2.H.A.1B.4 | reverse complement strand
CGCAGGGGATGGGCTTGTGGACTTGCGAACAGTAGTTCGAGGGATGAAGCAAGAAGCCCCTTCCTCGCTTTCATCAGAAAGCAGGGAGGGGTAGTTCACTTTGAATAGAAGAAGATTATTTTGATCAGTTTTTACTGCAAGAGGAGCTACCATGAAAATTGTTAAGTGCGGCGATCTGGGATTCAAGTGCAACTTTATGGCTACTGGTAATGAGCTGGAAGAAGTCGAAAAAACTATGTTTGACCACATAGAAAAAGAACATAAAGAAGAACTTGAAAAGATGTCCGAAGATGACATTCACCACCTGAAGCATCGTGTATCAACCCTTCTAGGAAGAAGTTGCGGTTGCGGTGCCCTCTAATATTTAAGCTTCCACGAACTTCACAGCTTACCCTGGGTCTCCCGGGTATAGACCTTTTTTTCAGAGTTTTTTTGTGAATGCGGTTTTCAGCAATTCAGTAAAGAACAGGACTCGGGCTGAGCCCATATTGTAATACTAACGGACTCAATCCTTATCTGAAATATATACTCATGGGAACATACACTCATGGGTTAAGGACCCAGATCTGGTAATTAAGCAGCGCCGCAAAACTGACCCAGAGAAGATAAGGGATAAGGAGATAGGAAGCTGCTTTTGAAATCTTCAAGAATTGTATAGCCGTCAGCAGGATTGCAAGCCAGAGCAGGAGAATCTCAAGAAAGGCAGTATAAGGAGACTGCAGTCCGAAGAACAGGAGAGACCAGAGTATGTTAAGGCCCAGCTGTAATCCGAAAAGGAAAATACCCACTTTGGCTTCTTTTTGCTGCAGCCCCTTTTCCCACACAAGATAAAGGGAGATTCCCATAAGCGTATAAAGCGTTGTCCAGACAGGGAAAAAGACCCAGGAGGGAGGATTAAAAGCCGGCTTTTCAAGCAAAAGATACCAGCTTTCAAGAGAAGAAGATGTAAATATAGCACCAATTGCCCCCGCGAACTGGCAGATAATTATGGAGACCAGAAGCCTGAATACATTCACTTTAAACATATAAGACCCCAAAGAGATACTGTACTTCAACACTAATTAATTGTAAGGTCCGAAGAATATTTAATTTGTTTTTTCATATCTTTTGAAGTATGTTGGAAAATATTCCAGAGCGGAAAGTTAAAATTTAAACCCTATTTAGAAATTCAGTCCTTCTGGAATGAAATTTATATACAGGATATTAGAAATATACGTAGTGAAGTGGGGATGGATTTCACAAATAATTTTAGAAACTTTTTAGATATATATGGAGCTTTAAGCGCAGTCTATGCCACAAAACATAGAAATATATATATAATATTAGGTCGGTAAATGATTACCTAATGCCTGGTGAGGATGGAATAAAATGGTGCAGATGAAAAAGTGTACGACTAAAGAAGACGTATTAGAGACTGTAAAGGAACGAGACGTAAAGTTTATCCGGACTCAGTTTACGGATACCCTCGGCATCATCAAAAGCTGGGCAATTCCTGTAGAACAACTGGAAGAAGCTTTTGAAAACGGCGTAATGTTTGATGGATCTTCGATCCAGGGCTTTACAAGGATCGAAGAATCTGATATGAAACTCGTGCTTGACCCGTCAACGTTCAGGATCCTCCCCTGGAGACCCGCGACGGGCGCAGTCGCAAGAATTCTCGGAGACGTATACCTCCCTGATGGGAAACCCTTCAAGGGAGACCCCAGATACGTCCTGAAGAGCGCAATCAAAGAAGCCGAGAAAATGGGCTTCTCAATGAACGTCGGACCGGAACTTGAATTTTTCCTTTTCAAGCTTGATGCAAACGGAAACCCTACAACCGAACTTACCGACCAGGGCGGATACTTCGACTTCGCACCCCTTGACCGTGCACAGGACGTACGCAGAGACATTGACTATGCCCTGGAACACATGGGATTCCAGATAGAAGCATCCCACCACGAAGTAGCACCTTCACAGCACGAAATCGACTTCAGGTTCGGCGACGTACTTAGCACGGCAGACAATGTAGTAACTTTCAAGTACGTGGTCAAGTCCATTGCCTATCACAAAGGATACTATGCGACATTTATGCCAAAGCCCCTCTTCGGAGTAAACGGTTCAGGCATGCACAGCAACCAGTCCCTCTTCAAAAACGGAAAAAACGCTTTCTATGACCCGGGCACTCCTACCCAGCTTTCCGAAGATGCAATGTACTATATAGGCGGGCTGTTGAAGCACATAAGGGAATTTGCAGCAGTAACAAACCCCGTGGTAAACTCATACAAGAGAATAGTCCCCGGATATGAAGCCCCTGTTTATATCACCTGGTCCGCCAGCAACAGGAGCTCCCTGATAAGGATTCCGTCAACCCGAGGCAACGGGACCAGGGTAGAACTCAGGTGTCCGGACCCGGCCTGCAACCCATACCTGGCCTTCGCCCTCATGCTGAGAGCCGGCCTTGATGGGATTAAGAACAAGACCGATCCCGGAGAGCCAACCAACGTGAATATTTTCCATCTCACGGAAAAAGAGCGCCAGGAAAAAGGTATAATTTCCCTCCCTGCAAACCTCAAAGAAGCAACGGATGAAATGAAAAAGAGCGAGTTCGTAAAGGAAGTGCTCGGACCTCATGTCTTTGAAAACTACCTCTGCGCAAAAATCGCAGAATGGGACGAATACAAAGCCATGGTCCACCCCTGGGAACTTAACAAATACCTCCACATGCTGTAAGGATAATCAGCCTGAAGTGTTTATAGTACGCCGGAAAATCGTTTAGTCAACTATCCGCTAAATCGAAAGATTTAACGGGTTTCCTGCTGAGGTTTTATGAAAACTAAGAAAAACATTCCAATACGGATTCGGGAGGCACACTTTATCCGGCAGGTGTGCTCCGGGATTCTAAAAAAACATCCAGTTGATTGAAAAAGGGAAAGAAGCTTCGTAGAAAAATGGGAATTCATTTCATTGAGAGAAATTGAGTTTCAATTTTCGTCAGAAAAACAGGACCTGAAAAGGATTTCAGTATAAAAATGCTTTCCTTAATAAATACTGCAATTTCAGTTCAACCTTTTCAAGTTTGGCTTATTACTTTTTTGGCAGGCGGCTGTATATAAAATTCATCTTACGCAAAAAAGGCTGGCAGCTCTGAGCAGGACAATCATTGTAAACTGCTTAGAGGCCCAACAATACAAACAATATCAAGCGGGAAGAAAGAAAAATAAAGCGTTAAAACGTCATGCTTTGCAGTGTTACTGTAAGCAGGTCTGATCCTGAAAAAAGAAACATATATATATTGTCAAATAGGTACTAAATTACTTACTTCCCTTAGCGGCGACCCTCTCAATTTATTTAAGAGAACTAAAAGCAGAGGCAGGAACGCTGTCATGAATTCAAATTATTTATATAATAAAGATTAAATTAATATAAATAGAATATTCCTTTAACTTACGAAAACTTATAAAATATCCCCTGAAACCCAGTTTCTCCAGCTGGCAAATTTTTAGAACTATTTCTCAAAAATGAGCCGCAGAAATCATCCAGGAAGACATTAACAAAATACATTTGCATTATGTTCATTTTTATTCATCTCTAGAGTGATCAAAATGTGTGGAATAATAGGCTTTATAGATCGAAAAAAGTCCAGAATGGACGGATCGAGCATAAAAGCCGCCCTCAGTCTCATGAACGAAAGAGGCAGTGGAGACGGGGCAGGCTATGCTGCATACGGGATTTACCCCGAATATGCAGACTGTTATGCTCTTCATGTTTTCTTTGACAACATGGCAGAACCAAAAAAGAAGGTTGATGAAATCCTCCAGCAGTGGGGAGAAATCGTTCACCAGGAAGAGATCCCGACCACCCCCCAGCCAGGCTTAAAAAAGGTCCATATTCCCTGGAGATACTTCTTTAAACCCTCAGAAAACCTGATGGAGGGGAGAGTAGCTTCTGAAAACGATGTTGTAACGCATATATTCATGGAAGTAAATGCCAACATAAAAGGAGCCACAATCTTTTCCTCGGGGAAAAACATGGGAGTCTTCAAGGCTTCCGGCTGGCCCGAAGATGTAGCAAACTTCTACAGGATAGAGGACTACAAAGGCTACATCTGGCTTGCCCACAACCGCTACCCGACAAATTCACCGGGCTGGTGGGGAGGAGCCCATCCCTTCAATCTTCTTAACTGGTCAGTGGTGCATAACGGGGAGATAACCTCTTACGGCACAAACCAGCGCTATGTGGAGGGTTACGGCTATAAATGCACTGCACTTACCGACACAGAGGTTGTAGCTTACCTTTTTGACCTGCTCGGAAGACAGCATGAGCTCTCCCATGAAATGATTGTCAAGGCCCTTGCCCCCCCCTTCTGGGACGATATCGACCGTATGCCTGCAAAGGAAGCCGAACTGAACAAAGCAATCCGCCTTACCTACGGGTCTGCCCTTATGAACGGGCCTTTTGCTATTGTAGTTGGGACAGAGAACGGTATTGTAGGCTTCACTGACAGGATTAAACTGCGCCCCCTGGTCGTTGGCGAAAACGGAAGCAGGCTTTACATATCCAGCGAAGAAGCCGCAATAAGGACCCTTGACCCCGAAGTAAAGAATATCTACACTCCCAGGGCAGGAGAACCCATCATAGGGAGGTTTATCGAATGACGCTCGGAAGCGTACCCCCAAAATTTAAAGTCAGCATCGACCGCGACCAGTGTATGGACTGCGGGCGCTGCATTGAAAACTGTTCCTACGGTGTATACAGGAGAGAAGGCGACAGGATCCTGATAGAGTCCAGGAAATGTACCGCCTGCCTCCGCTGTGTTGCAATGTGCCCGAGGGACGCAATTAATATTACGGAAAAACCCATCGACTACCGTTCCCACCCCATCTGGACCCGGGAAGCCAGGGAAGATATCATCAACCAGGCCCGCAGTGGAAAGATCATCCTTTCAGGGATGGGAAACGCCAGAGATCTGCCAATTATCTATGACCGCCTTCTCCTTGATGCCTGCCAGGTCACAAACCCGAGCATCGATCCCCTGAGAGAACCCATGGAACTCAGGACCTATATAGGGAAGAAGCCGTCCAAACTCAATTTCAGAAAAACCGAGAGTGGAGACGTTGAGCTTGAAACAAAGCTGGCCCCAAACCTGAAACTCGATACCCCTATCATGATCGGGCACATGAGTTTCGGAGCCATCAGCCTTAACTCTCAGCTCAGCATGGCAAAAGCCGTAGCTGAAACCGGAACCTTCATGGGGACAGGAGAAGGTGGACTGCATAAGAAGCTCTACCCCTACCAGGACCACATGATCGTCCAGGTCGCTTCAGGCCGTTTCGGTGTGAACATCGACTACCTCGAAAGGGGCGCTGCCATTGAGATCAAGATCGGACAGGGAGCAAAGCCGGGCATAGGAGGGCACCTCCCCGGAGAAAAGGTAAACGAAGAAGTCTCCAAAACCCGTATGATCCCCCTCGGAAGCGATGCAATCAGCCCTGCACCTCATCATGACATTTACAGCATTGAAGACCTTGTCCAGCTTATCAGGAGCCTGAAAGAAGCAACCGAATGGAAGAAACCGGTCTTTGTTAAGATTGCAGCAGTGCACAACGTGGCCTCCATCGCCGCAGGCATTGCCAGGTCCTCTGCAGACGCAGTGGTCATTGACGGGTTCCGTGGAGGGACCGGGGCAGCCCCGAAGGTCTTCAGGGACCATGTGGGAATCCCCATCGAAGTTGCAATCGCCAGCGTTGACCAGAAACTCAGGGAACAGGGAGTAAGGAACGAGATCTCCATCATTGCGAGCGGCGGGATAAGGAACAGCGCCGACCTTGCCAAGTCCATTGCGCTCGGAGCGGATTCCGTCTACATAGGAACTGCAGCCCTGGTCGCTCTGGGATGCAGGGTCTGTGGCAACTGTTACAGAAACCTCTGTCCCTGGGGCATTGCTACCCAGCGCCCGGACCTTGTGAGCAGGCTTGATCCCGAAGCGGGAGCAGCACAGGTTTCAAACCTGATACACGGCTGGACCCTGGAACTCAGCGAACTTATGGGTGCAGCAGGCATCAACAGTATTGAAAGCCTGCGTGGAAACAGGGACCGCCTGCGCGGATATATGCTGGACGAAGGGATGCTTAAAATCCTGGACGTACAGCCAGCGGGGGCCTGAATATGAAGACGGTAAGAATTGATGCTAAGGACATGCACTACACCCCCTTAAACCAGAAAATAAGGGCAGCAGTTGCTGACGGGGCAGAGGAAATCATCCTCGATAACGTGCTCGGCCAGCGCTTTATAGGGGACGGAGTTAGAGGCAATACCCGCATCATAATCAACGGGGTCCCCGGAGGAGACCTGGGAATGTTCATGAGCGGGCCCACCTGCATAATCCACGGGAACGCCGAACACGCTCCTGGAAACACCATGGACAGCGGTATGCTTGTGATCCACGGAAGCGCAGGAGACGCCGTCGCCCACAGCATGAGGGGAGGCAAGGTCTTTATAAAGAACAACATAGGCTACCGCGGCGGCATCCACATGAAGCAATATGAAGTGGAAGCCAGGCCCGTACTTGTCGTAGGCGGCACAGCCCACTCCTTCCTCGGAGAATACATGGCAGGAGGCCTTGTGCTTGTGCTCGGAATCGGCAAGGAGAAATCCATGACCGACAGGGGAATTGGCAGCGGAATCCACGGCGGAGAAATCATCATCCGCGGTGAAGTGGATGACTACCTGCTCGGAGTCGGAGCCAAGAAGTTCGAGTTTACGGAAGCCGACCTGGAACGCATAGCCCCGATCATTAAGAGCTTCTGCGAGCAATTCGGATATGACCCCGCAGAGTTCCTGGACACCAATTACACAAGGATCGGACCTGCAAGCAGCCGGCCTTTTGCAAGCAAATACGTCTGGGAGTGATCAGAAATGGCAGAAAAGAAACAAATCAGTAAGACTTACCTTGACCTGAAATCAAAAGTCTGGGACACCGGCCTCTGCTCAGGCTGCGGGGCCTGCATTGCAGTCTGTCCTGCTGACGCCCTGTACTTTGAAACCGGCGGCGATTCCACAACTCCGAAAAGCAACGGCTACTGTAAAGCCGCTGTTGATGACGTGCCCTGCGGAGCCTGCTATGAGGTATGCCCGAGACTCGATGAACAGTCTTCAAGCCTGCTTGGAGACTACCTGAAGATCACTACCGGAAAGGCAGAATTCGACATTCCGAGAAAGCAGAGCGGAGGAGCCGTTACCGCAATCCTTGCAAACGCCCTGGAAACCGGCCTTGTAGATGCTGTGGTTACGGTCACCGAAGACCCCTGGACCCTCAAGCCACACTCCATGGTAATTACCAGAAGTGAAGCCCTCATCGGGCAGGCAGGAAGCCGCTACAACTGGTGGGTACCCCTGGTCTCGGCACTTAAAGAAGCCGTTGTTACCCAGAAGCACAGGAACATCGCAGTGGTAGGAGTCCCCTGTGTCGTCCAGGCAGTCCGCAAGATGCTTGAGACCGACCACCAGCTGGTCAGCCCCTACAAGAAATCCATCCGCTTCGTGCTCGGGCTCTTCTGTACCGAAAGCTTCGACTACGAAAAGCTGATTGCAGGCAAGCTGAAAAGCGAGTACGCCCTCGAACCCATGAAGGTCTGCCGCATTGATGTTAAGGGTAAACTCGAAATCACCCTCAACGACGGGACCCAGTACGTGATCCCCCTTGCCGAACTTGAGGACACTATCCGTCCGGGCTGCAACGTCTGTACGGACTTTACCGCCCTCAAAGCAGACATCTCAGCAGGTTCGGTCGGAAGCCCTGAAGGCTACACAACCCTTATCGTCCGCACCCTCGTAGGACAGCACCTCCTGGAAAGCGCAGTTGCCAGCGGGAAGCTGAGCGTAGGCGGCGGCGAGGTTAACCTCGGCATTATCGAGAAACTTGCCACGAAGAAGATGGCAAGGAAACAGAAATAAAATTACAGAATAAACTTGAAAGGTGAAGCTTTGGGCTTCATCTTTATTTCATTCTTTTTTGTGCTTTTTTGACTTTTTAATTTGTGTAATTGTAACTATTCACGTTTTAGAAGTATGGCCACAGATGGCGAAAATTCGTTTATTTAAGTAAATTACCAACATTTGAATATTTATTATAGATGCTCCCATGCTGTCGATATCGCTACAAATTAGAAAGATTGTAATCTAGATACAGAATAGTCCCAAAACACTACCTATAAGTGAATATCATAAAAAGAACAAAAATCACAACGCACAATACTATGAAGCCTATAATGGCTTTAGCTAATTTTTCCATAATCAACCAATCCTTTTACTACTTATTGTATTCTCCTACAGTTAGAACCTTAATTCCAGCTGTAAGGATTAATCCCTCTTCCATAAAAATGACGGGAAATAAAAAATTTAAATCACCCTGTAGTTCACTCATTTTTTCAAAAACTGTGAATTATAAGAAGAAAACAGAAGCATGATGACTATTAAAAATCTCAATACTTATGCTTCTGTTAAACTTGGCTTGCATCAATGAAAGTAGATGAATCTATTATTGAGATAAATAATGTAGTCCAGGGATTCAAAGACATGCTTGTTTCCTTGCTTACGTTATTATTTAAAGTTGTTTTAATAATATAATTATCTTTATTCAATGGTAAAGACATATTAAATAACAACCATAAACCTTTAGATTCTGTTATTTTCTCTTGAGGAGATAATTTGTAAGTATTTTCAAATATTGATTTATTATTCGAATCGATAATTTCAATAGTTACTATGTGACTAGTTCCGTCTCCATTGTAAACAGAAAATAAAGATGTCGGTGGGCCCATGAAAATATACGGTAGGATTATAAAAAATCCTATCAAAATCAGAAGAGTTATTCCTATATAGCGAAGTTTTTTATTGGCTTCTCTCATGTTTCCACCAAACATATTTTATCTGTGCTTATCAGTGATCTATTCCATAATCAACAGTGTTCCGACAGGAAGTACACCAGATATTCGTACCCTGTTGAGCATAAAGATAATTCATTATGCATTCTGGATGGAGCAAGGAATTTTGATCATCTGCATCAAAATTATGAGAGACTTCATGCTGAACTATACTGTCATGAGGCCAGTCAACACCAAGTGCTTTAACTGCACAAACACTAAATGAACCTGGTCTCCATGCCCTACCGTTATTATCCATACTATTTACCCAGCCTATAACAATATCATTTGGACTTTCAATTACCCAAGTAGTATCTTCTTCCAGATCATCGAGAAGTGAGGATGATTGCTCAGTCGGTGTTACATCACTTGCATCCCAAAAATTATAGTGCCAAATCCGATTCACAGTTATACCGTAGCTTCCAAATCTCCCCAAAGCATCAACTGTATCTTGATAATATGATTCTGTTGGCGCATGATGACTGCTGTCTTCTTTTGCAATGAATATATTTACATCTATATTGTTGTTTATCTGATATGGATTTCTATAAACATGAGTGAATGTTGTAGCAAAAGTCCCTGTACTTACTAAAAAAGTATCAAATTCCGTTAATGGTTTTTCAGCTTTTACCGATAACTTACCGCTTTCAACGAGCTTCGTTACCTCTTCTTCAGGCAATGCATAACCATCTACAATATCCACTCGTGGATTATTTGGATCAACATTATATTTTTCAATATGTTTTTTTCTAGCCTCTTCTATTATATTTCTCATTTCCTGCTCGCTTATTATAACATCAAAATTTACTTCCTGCTTCATATTTTTAGGTGGATTTCCATCTTCGGTAACTATAACTCTTTTATCACTACATAGAATTGTTCCTTCCAAGAAATTAGGCAGCTCATTCTTTGCAAATTTAATATCATTTTCACTTATGTTATACCTGTAATACAGATCTTGAAGTTCTGCGGCAGTATAACCCACACTGCTCTCGGAAGTATCTACATTCAAGTTTGATTTAACATCTGCACTAGCAACCGGCACAACAACACTTACCAGCAACATTGCCAAAATTAGCGTTCCTATTCCAAATTTCTTCTTCATTATTATCACTCCTGCTTAGTTTTCCAGGAGGCAGGATCAGGCAAGCTTTAAATATTCGCAAAGCTAACACTAACTCATGCCTCCGGGCAACCTGGGGTTCAAATAGACTTTCCAGAGCAAATTTGAACTCCACCAAACATCTTTTAAATGTTCGTTATTTTCATGAATTTACTCTTATAATTAATTTATGGCTAAATCGTCCAACTGAAAGTATAGTCAAATCTAAATACGGGTTCTTTGGAGATTTATAGAGGTGTTAGATAGATAATTGGATGAATTATGGCTTTTTGGAGTGCTTGGAAAGCCCGTAGCAAAAAGACAAACTAGAACCAGTCAACATTACTCTATTTTTACTCTAGAACCCGAAATCATTATGGATTTTTACCCTTCAATATAATCAGGCATTACAGTCCAAACTTTCTCATTCATTTCAAGCTCATTTGTTATTCTGATTGCATCCTTCTTTGTAATACAATTCTTCCCCAGAATATAATGCCCAGTTGAATTATCTCTGTAGCTAATTAAACACCAGACGAATGTTTTTACTTGAAGGTTATGTCTTTTCAGTATCTCAAGAAAATCTTTATCATGAATAGCTTGTTCTGTTACCGGATATATAATATAATCTCCTTTTGTAAAAGAAGGTAAAACAGGATCAGTCCAATTTTCATCATTTTTCAATCCATCTTTTACTACATCAGGCATATTATCTTTGTCCACCTTTATGTAGTATTTATAACCCCCATTATCACTATTGCAATCTATGTTATAGCTCAATATCATATTGTAATTTTCAAGAATGGCTTTAACTTCCGGCTCAGTTGTTCCATTTTCAAATTGAACAAGAAAACCAGCTACTTGCGGTTCATTAACTGACATATTATCAACTGGCACTTTTGTATCTACTGGACTTTTCAAATCAATTGGTGTTTTTATAAATAGTACCAAAAGTACTATGAGAACCATAAAAACACCAAGGATAACAATTATCTTATTATTTTTAGTCATATCACCACAACTAAAAAAAGAGGAGTTTAGCTCCTCACATGTTTTATTTTACATATATCCGATTAGCTTCTGAACCAAATGCTTCTAGCTTATAACTACCAGACCCCACAGGCGCTGGATCATTGATTGCCAGAACTTGATCCCCAGGAGCAGAATAGTATCCTACACAAGCTCGAGCATGGGATCCAGTCCCACTTTTGAAAGGTCTATTATTGTTAATTTCAGAAACTGCATCATCAAAAGTGAAACCCGAAGTTTTTAGTAGTGAACCAGATTTACCTAAGCCCCCTGAGCTTTGAGCTAACTTATAGAAATATAACTGTCCATTAAGAGTGCATCCATCTGGAGCTACTCCACCCATTACTCCATAGATATGATTTTGGGTATAAGATACTCCATAGTATTTGGCAATCATTTGGCCAGTTGCCGCTGCACAGTAATAACTTGTTTCTTGTCCATATAAAGGAACATTGAGTGTCTTAGTTGTAGCAGTTGTAGCTGTCACCATTATATTGTCACTTAGTTTTTCTATCTGTTCTTCGGTGATTGGTGTAGATATATTGATTTCCATACTGGTTGCTTTTTGTTCTATCGATATAGTAAGATCATCACTTTCCTGCCAGTCATTTAAATTTTTGTCTATCCCATTCTTCAATCTCTGTTCATATATTGACCAGATTCCACGCTTTGTTTCGGTTGCAGGTTCATCTGGTACTACATCAAGGGTATATACATCTACAAATATCCGATGTTCATCTCCTGTTGTTTTGTCCTTTACTATGGTCATCGCTCCAATATCAGGATAATCGTATACAACCATCTTAGTTGACTTAATTTCCCCATCTGGATATTCACTTTTGGCAATTTCTATTGATTTTTTCATGGCTTCAGTGGCATCAAACGGTTTTGGATCGAACTCAACAAGTTGGACCGTTTGCCCAAGCCTTTTATCTGCACCAATGTCGATTATACCTATTAGGTTATTATTTTTATATGCAGAAAATTGGTAGTACAATTTTTGACCACTTGGGTCATAAAGTTCCAGTGGATTGGGATCAATAGATGCTCCTTCCCACTTTTCAAAATAAGGTGCACCTGTTACTATATAATTTATCATGTGTGCATTTGCGTGCTTAAAGGCTTCCTCAGCAGTTACAGAATAATCATTTTCTTCCTGTGCGCTTACCGGCACAAGTGCCATGCTCATCAGCATCATTGTGGCAAGTAGTACACTTAATACAAATTTCGTCTTCATTTCATACTCACTCCTGTTCATTTCCCAGGAGGCAGGATCAAGCAAGCCTTAAATAATTGCAAGGCTAACACTAACTCATGCCTCCGGGCAACGTGGAGTTCAAATCCACTCTGGAAAGTTCGTTTGAACTTCACATCCAAAAATCTTTATTAACCTTCTCCTATACATTAATTACGACGACGAATATTCATCAGTCTGATTAACATTCACTCATACGATCAGCTTTTTCATCGAAATAATGAAGATTCAGAGTCCTAATTGGCGTCAGGAATTTGACCTCACTTTTAGCAAATAATCTGAATATTCTTTTTTTCACTAAACCATAAAATTGGCAAAAGTGATATCAACATACATGCCTAACAGAAGATAAAAGAATATATTGTGTTAGAACAATTCAATAAGAAAGTAAGAAAAAATCTGTAGATGTGGCGACAGGAAATGAACAGCTTCAAAATCTATAAAGAAATTGGAGATGATGTCCAAGGCATATACAGATCCAGACTTATAACCGAGATACTTCTATCGTTAAACGAAAGCAGCAGAAAGCTTTCCCAGTTGCGTGAGATTACCGGGAGTACATCCCAGGCAATAATTCCAAAACTCAGAAAACTCGAAGCGGATCATCTGATAGAAGCAAAAGAACATGAGTACTACCTGACTCAAACAGGAAAAGTTGTGGCTTCAAGATTATCTGACTCTTTTGCAACAGTAGGAACAATTAATAAATTCAAACATTTCTGGTCGGGACATTACCTTGAAGGAATTCCCTGTTCCCATTTAAAAAAGATCGGATGTCTTTACGAGTCCGAAGTCCTCAAGGATAAAGGTACGAAGATCCTTAATGTCTACAACAACCAGTTAAAAATGATTAAAGAGGCAGGTCATATACATGGCATATCGTCCGTGGTAACAGAAGGGTATGCTGATTCTATCTTTGAAAGAGTGAAAGAAGGAATCCCTGTCGAGCTTATAGTTCCTCTTCATATTGCGGAAAAATTGGAGCAATCACCTTATCTGGAAAAGATAAATGCACTGACAGATTATGAAAGCTTCAAATTAATTGTCGTGGATGAAGATATTAAAGTGGGGCTCGTTGTTACGGATAAACGCTTTTCTCTGAGCCTGTACAAAAAAGACGGCGTTGAATACGACATCACTACAGGATTATTCAGTTTAGATCCGAAGGCCATTGAATGGGGAGAGAGGCTTTTTGGGTATTGTAAAGGGCAGGCAGAGTTCATAAAAATGCAAATTTGATTTTGCAGTTATCGATCGAATCAGGAAAATGGGGATATCAGCCTTTTTTATTTACTTTCCAGGGTAAATGTCCAGCAAACTGCTGGACTTTCTTCAGGACAAGCCTCCGCAAAAGCTCCATATGAGATAAGTTTGTCCGGGATTTTCACCATTCAAAATACAGGAATCAAGCCCGGATTATCTCCTGTAATGCACTCTCCACCCTCAGAGGTTACTATGAAGGTATTTTCAATTCCCACCATTCCGATGTTTTCAATTCCTCTTTTGGGTTCCAGGGCAAATACCATTTCTTCTTCCAGAGGCTCATCAAACCCACCGGCAATTACGGGGGTTTCATCGATCAATAAGCCAACCCCGTGCCCGAGGAATTTTACTTTACGGCCCCCAAAGCCCATAAAATTTTGCAGGAATTCCTCATCAAGCCCATTCATTATGGTATTGTAGATTTCCGAGGGGATAGCCCCGGGTTTTAACATTGCTGCAGCTTCGTTCTGGATAGCCACGCATTTATTGTGGATATCTATGGCATACTGCGGAAGGGAAGAACCGAACATGTATGTCGTGGTTTTATCCGTATGGTAACCTTCAACCCCGCACCCGACATCAACAAAGACCAGGTCGCCTTTCCTTAATTTCCGGTCCCGGCTCCCGAGAAGGGGAACTGCAGGGCACAATCCGAGCTTTCCGCCGGGCCCGTTAAAATAAGTAGGATAAATGGAGCTTTCCCCAAAACAAACATTTCCCAGAATCATCTCCGTATCGAACATACCAAAGCGGGATACTCCATGGTGCCCTTCCTCTACCAGCACTGAGAACAATTCGGTTGAGAGGTCAGCTTCACTCATCCCTTCCCGCAGCATCTCAGGCACAAGGTCTTCGAGCACATGCTGATGAATCCTGCCGGATTCTCGCAACAGGGACAGTTCGTATTCGCTTTTTACAGCTCTCACAGAGGCAATCTGGGTATCAACGGATTTAACATTCTTAAAGGGGAAGTATTTTTGAAACCGCTGATATAAAGCCAGAGGGACCACTTCAGTTTCCAGATATACCGCATCCGGAAGCTTGCTTTCATTACCTGCTTTATCTGGCTTGCCCATGCTCCCTGCAGCGTCCCGGAAACTATTCATGGGTTCTATATTGAAAAATAACGATTCATCAAGAGCCCTTTCATAACTGCGCCGGACCCAGAATGTTGCCTCTTCGTCCCTCGGGACAATTAGCATTCCGTCCTGCATCGTACCGGTAAAATAGTAAAGGTTAATTTTGCTGAAGATAACAGCGATTTCCCAGTCGGGATTTGATGCGTCCATCCGTTTTCTGAAACGGGTCATACGGTATTCCAGTTCAGTAAAAGGTACTTTCTTCGTCATGGGTATCCCTTTACTAAGTTATCTGCTACCAATTATAGAAGTGTAACCTGGGTAGTGAAAAGTGTTCCCATAACTTTTCAGGGTAAAGTTATCAGGGCGTAGTTACTAAATTATATCAAGCATGAATTAAAAAGTTAGAAGTTAGGGGGATTGTATTTGTCAGAAAATTTCAACAGCTTGATTGAAAAAGCCTCAAACCTGGGACTTAAAGCCTATCTACTGGATACAGCGGATATCCCGGTGGAAAACCGGATAGCCCTGAAATGCGCCTATGGCTGCCGGAGCTACGGGAAACGGTTGAGCTGCCCTCCCCACATCCTTTCTATTGAGGAATTCAGAAAAGTCCTGCAGGAATACAAAAATGCACTTCTTCTTATGGAAGAGCACGACGCCTCCGGGAAGGACGCCCTCAAAGCCTGGGGAGAACTCCGGAAAGCCTCGTTCAGGAAAATGTACGAGCTCGAACAGGAAGCTTTCAGGAACGGCTTCGTCTTCGCCCAGCTCTTAAGGCCCGGCTCCTGCAACGAATGTGAGGTCTGCAACCTTGAAAAATGCGTAAAGCCGGAAATGAGGCGTTTTGCACCTGAAGCTGTCGGAATAAATGTCCAGAAGGCAATGGAAGGGGCAGGGCTTGTACTTGAGTTCTGTAAGCCTGAAAAAACTGCATGTGTTGGGATTTTACTGCTGGAGTGAAAATCAGGGTGAGTCCGAGCGGGTTTAAGTTAATGGAGTTCAGGTTATAGCCCCTAATTAAAAACTCACAGCCTTTGAATAGTATCCTGCCGTCCTTTTTCAGCCTGTCCCCCATCAACGAGATCCCTTTACTGCTGCTCTGGCAGGTAAATTTGCCAGAGAGTAGATCCGTTCAAGGGGCATGGAAAGTTTCAGTATAAAGATTCCTTTTGTTTCCACAGGCGAAGCTTCGGATTTTTCCAATAATAAACTGCCGCCGGGAGAGAGGTTTTCAAGAAGGTGGACTGTGCGGTCGTTAACTGAACCGTACCCGAAAATAGTGTCGTACCCCGGTTCTCCGAGATCTTCGGCTGAGGAACACAGGATCTCGCGAATTTCACTGCCGGTCTTTTCGGGGTACATGTTCCAGATAAGAGCTCCGACCCCTGCAACAGAGGGGGCGGAAGCACTTGTACCCATAAAGAAGCTGCCCTTTCCGTTTATGCTTGAAACTTTCACACTGCCGGGCCCACTGAGGTCGGTCTTGTTCCTGAGTTCTGGTTCCGGATAGTAGATGCTTACAGGCCCGCGGGAAGAGTAGGCTGCGATCTCCCTGTTTTCCGGATTTCCTGAATCAACCGCCCCAACACAGATAACGCCCGGAACAGCAGGATGCCCGAAGACCGAGTCCTCCTCAACCAGATTGTCAGGATGAACCTTTACGGAGGAGTTAGGGTAAATAAAAACTTCCAGTACCCTATCCTCTCCGGAATGTTTTTTGACAGAAATACCCAGTGTTTGTACAGCTTCCTCCCTGTTGACGTATTTGATATATTCAAGAGGGGTATCTGTGCCACTCTGAGCCTTTTCACTTGCAGCAATTTCTTTTCCGCTGCAGCAGTCATAGAGGTAAAGGTCGTAGTCGTTTTCGGAACAGTTCCAGGGGTCATTCCACTGGAGGACTACAGTAACTTTCTCGCCGGGAGGGACATCCATTGAAATATTTTTGAAAGTGCGGGTTCCGGAACTGAAATCGTGCCAGCCTGACCCGTTATCGAAAAACATACCCTGATAATGGCGACCTGCGTCATTACCTGCTGCGCTCACATAGAGAATGTCCTGGCTTTCTATTAATTCTTTAATATGGGAAGCTACAATTCCATCTTCGAAGAAAGGTTCATCAGGCCAGCCCACATCATCGCATATAATACGGCAACCTTCGGCAAGGAGGGTATCAACAGCCCTGTTAAACTCAAGCTTGTTGCGGCCTGCACTATGGAAATACAGTTCTGCGCCAGGAGCTGTCTCATGGACTATTTCGAGCATTACAGTACCCTCTTTTCCTTTCCCTGGAGAAAGTACGTGTACATCCTCAGGCAGAACTCCTGATGCCATGGCTTCAGATATGTCTTCTACTCCATCGGAAATTATCCCGATTTTAATTCCGGCTCCTGTTACACCGTCCGGTTTCCAGAACTCTTCAGAAGAAGAAAAAGTTGTTTTTTCTTCCCGGTCCACCTTTCTTATAACAGGAGAAATAGCAGGCTGGACTGAATGTACTCCTTTAAGAGAGGATAGTTCTTCAAATGATTCCGGTTTAACGCAAACTGCAGCAATATTGGATTCTTCATCCCATTCTTCAACCCTGGAACAGGAGTCCAGCACCCCTGCATCCGTACCGGGAAAAAGCCGAACATATGCAGTAAGATTCTCTTCGACTTCTTCATTGTAGATTCTGCCTGAATCTCCTTCCGGCAGTTCCGAAAGAGATGATGGGGAGCGCAATACTCCTGAATCTGAGGAAAACAGTCCGGAAGATAATAGGCTAGAAGTTAAATTAGAAGTTAGATCAGAAGTTTCCGGTTCAGATTCGATAAATCCGACTCCTCCACATACCATAAAATTGGAATGAGAAACTGTGCCTGTAAAGACTACGACTAATATTAACAGATATAATACACTCCTGGTGTAACTCCCCAGATACACTACCCCCCGATGTTGCTTAGATAGTAAGTCAAGGATGCAAACAGGATACAGGTATATGCAAAGTAATTCCTGCAGCAAGAACTGAACAGAATCAACTTATTTTAACATATATCGATATACATTATAAATATTTCTACTAATTATTAATATGAATCTAGAACAAGAATTAAAAATAAACGATATCTAATAAGAAACTAAATTATTAAGTGCTTAACAAAAACAGGAATTACTTGGTAAAATAATTAGCTTATAACATTAAGTAATATAATTAAATGATTGAAGACAGAAGATATATTAACTTCCGGACATATGTTATGGGAAGACATAGCAAACTGGAGGTCTTGTTCAAATTGAATTCTGAAAAGCTTAAGATAGCTGTTCTTGGAGGAACCGGCAACATCGGAGAAGGAATGGTGCTAAGGCTTGCCCTTCAAAACCTTATGCCTGATGGTGTGAAGAATGAGATAATTATCGGATCCAGGTCTCTGGAAACTGCAGATGAGGCTGCAAAAAAAGCTTTATCAGAGCTTGAAAATTGCGGTTTTGATACATCAAGGACAACAATTATCGGTATGAGCAACCTTGATGCCGCGCAGGCAGCCGAAGTTATAATACTTACAATCCGTTTTGATCACGTTTTGCCTTTGCTGGAAGAGATAAAAGAAGCCATTGAAAATAAGATTCTTATTTCACCTGTGGTTCCAATGGTAAAAGAAGGGGGCCTTATGGCATACAAACCTCCGGAAGAAGGCTCAGCAGCCCTTGCAATCAAGAAAAATGCCCCGGAATCTGCCAGAGTTGTTGCAGCTTTCCACAACATCCCTGCAGGAAAGCTCAAAGATGTTGTTAAATGCACAGCCGTACACGATGCGCTTGTATGCAGCGACGACGCCGAAGCAAAGAAACTTGTTATGGAGCTTACACGGCATATGGGATGCCTCAAACCCCTGGACGGCGGCCCTCTTAAGCAGGCAAACACCATGGAATCTCTGACACCGTTACTGATCAATCTCGCAAAACTGAATGGGCTTAAAGACCTTGGGATAAACTTCTCTTGAGAAATAAAATCGAAACAAAATCGAAAAAAAGCCGGAAGAACATATCAGGGCAAAAGCTGCACGGAAAGAATAGAAACCTATATGGGGATGTGGGATTTACGGCAGGTAACTTGATTATTATATGATAAGAGAAATATTAGAAACCATCACAGATTTTACGGGGCATAGAAAAATATAACCTTTGCCCATGAACGTTAAACCGGACCTGAAAAATGATATTTAAAAATAAGGTTACAACAACTCCTGAAAAGAGATACTCTATTTTTGATTTCAATAAAGTCTCCAATAAGTATTCAGGAACTGTGATTCATCTCTCGATCTCGGATTTTAACCCTGAATAGATTTAGTTTAGGTTAAATATTATGAGAGTAATACGAACATATAGTAGAGAATTTATGTCAACTACCCCTGAGTGCAGTGTTTTACTCTGATCTCAGTGTCTTACTCTGATTTCAGTGTTTTACTCCGATCTGTTTCTTTCGATCATATTTGCTTTTTTAAAACGGAAGAATCAATATAAAAACCAGACTCAAAACCAGACAGTGAACCTGTATGAGTGAAGAATTGCTAAAAGTGTTAAAGGCGGCAGGACTTGAGGTACTTTCCTGCATGCACTGCGGCACATGCACAGGAAGCTGTCCTTCGGGACGGCATACCGGGCTCAATACCCGAAGAATAATTCGAGATGCACGCAAGAACAGAGTTACTGTTCTCTCAGATGACGCCCTGTGGCTCTGTACAACCTGCTACACATGCCAGGAGCGCTGCCCACGCGGAATACCAATTACAGATGCTATTCTTGAGTTAAGGAGGCTCGCAGTCAGGGAAGGTTTCATGCTTCCCGAACACCGCCGTGTTTCGGAAATGGTGCTTGAGTGTGGACATGCAGTCCCCCTCGATGAGGAAACAAAGAAAAAGAGGGAAGAACTCGGGCTGGACCCGATACCTGAAACCGTCCAGAAATATCCGGAAGCTCTTGAAGGGCTGAAAATCCTTCTCAAAACCTGCAAATTCGACGAGCTTGTGGCTGAAAAATAAGGAGGCAGAAAAATATGGCAAAACTATCGCTGTTTCTTGGCTGTATCGTACCCAACCGCTACCCGGGAATTGAGAAAGCAACAAAACTCTGCCTGCAAAAACTTGAAGTTGATGCATCCGATCTGCCAGGAGCCTCCTGCTGCCCTGCCCCGGGAGTGTTCAAGTCTTTTGATAAAGCAACCTGGCTTGCCCTTGCCAGCCGAAACATCGCCCTCTCGGAAAAAATGGAGAGAGATGTCCTGACAGTTTGCAACGGCTGCTATGGGTCCCTGGCAGACGCAAATATAGAACTTAAAAAAGACCCTGAAATGAAAGCCTGTACAAACACCTGCCTCAAAGAGATAGGCATGGAGTTTAAGGGGACCACAGAGGTAAGGCACATAATCGAGTTTCTGTACAGGGAATTCGGACCTGAAAAACTCAAGGGCTGCATCACAACCCCCCTTGACCTGAAAGTAGCCCTTCATTACGGATGCCACCTGATCAAGCCCTCAAAGGACAGAAACCTTGGAGAAACGGAAGCTCCGGTATTCTTTGATGAGCTGGTTGAAGCCACTGGTGCAAAAAGTGTGGATTATACAGACAAAATGATGTGCTGCGGAGCAGGAGGAGGCGTCCGTTCAGGGCATGCTGCCGAATCCCTGGAAATGCTTGAACATAAGCTTGCCTGCATCCGGAATGCAGGAGTGGACTGTATTGTCAATGCATGCCCCTTCTGCCACCTTCAGTTTGACAAAGGGCAGCTTGCAGTCAATGAGAAGTTCGGAACTGACTACTCTATCCCCGTTCTCCATTACTCCCAGCTCCTTGGCCTTGCTCTCGGCTTTTCTCCGGACGAGCTGGGGATAGAACAGAATGCAGTCCAGAACATTGAATTTCTTGCAAAAATCTATGAAATCAGTGCAGGCTTGAGGTAAATAACCGGAAATCAGGAAGAACGCTTGAAAAAGAGGTTTAAGAAAAAAGGTTAAGAAAGTGTTTTAAGCCGGGACCTCGACATCCCCTCGAGGACTTAATCCAGGCCGTCTTATCTTTCTTCCTGCATATACCAGAGGCATTTCTGCCTCCATTTGCAGGCCCCACATACATCTTCGATATCCGAAGCTTTGTTAAGTTTTGAATTTATGAGCCTGAAGGCTTCATCTGCCTTTATAACAGTTCCGTCATCTATCCTTAATTTCTCCAGGACAACGAGGTCCATTTGCCTGATCCCGCGGGAGAGAGCAGATTCCTGAATGGTGCATTCCCTTTTACTGGGACAGGAAACGCAGATTGCATCACACACAGTTACAAGCTTGAGAAGTCTGGAAGGAAGAGTCTCAAGATCCGAAATCACAGCCCGCATATTGGCAACAAAAGCCGGGCTGTATCCATATCCCTGGAATCCCTGGATACAACAGAGGTGATGAGCCCTGATTTTCAGGAGTTCGGAATCGGGTTTAGAGTCAGTTTCAGATTTACATTTCGATTTTTCAGACATGCATTTCTCCAGGGCTTAAAATCACAAAAATTAAAGAATTCTTTCTACAAATTCATTCTATAAAATCAATTTCGGAATCCCCGAGATAGGGCAATTCCAGGAGCGGAAGTGTTATCGAAGGGGCTTCCGAGTATTCTGCAAAGAGAATATCATAGCCGGTCTTGAGCCCCAGCATGATATTCAGGTTAGTGTGATCATCGTTAAGGAGGAGGGCCTGCCCTATAGGATTGCAGACAGCTTCAAATTCCAAATTGCCGGTTTTTCTGAGACCAAGACTTTCTTTTTCGAGGCTGCAAACCTTGCAGCAAACTGAAAACACCTCAAAATATCTTGAAAGTAGATCATAAACCAGCCTTGCTTCCCTCTCATGCTCAATACAGAAAGCAATTCCTATCTTCCGGTACCCAAGCCTCTTTGAGTAAATTGCAATTTCTTCTAATTTTGTCCTTTTTGCAGAGTCTGACTCAAGCCAGGCGGCCATCTGGATCGATTTAAGATCATCGCCGCTATACTCGAGTCTCGATTTGATAACAGAGCAGTTTTTGCCTATCAAACATTCCTTATTTCTGCACAACGCACACTGCACACTTTTTCTCCACGGGATTTTTAACACCAATAGGATACTATAATCATAAATAAACTTTGCAGGTATAAATATTTCTATGAGAGCCAGAAAATGTACTGGTAGAATTGATGATAAGTAAAATAGATGAAAAAACTCAATGAGAAAAGAAAAAACTCAATGAGAAAAGAAAAAACTCAATGAGAAAAGAAAAAATGGAAAAATCAAGGATTTATTTCTGCCTTGCTTTCGGCAACGGACCTTCGGAGAGTTTTTCAAGGGCATTAACAATGTTTTCAAGTTTATTGAAAGGAATCCCCATAAGCATTTCATCATTTTCGATGTCAGTAGCTTTCCTGCATCCGAAGCAGCCTAAAGAGATATTTATTTCCCCAGTCAAGGTCGGCAGGATAGTTGTGTCGGCGCAGGTTGCCTGAAAAGCTGCACTGCTAAAGTTTACCCTCCCGCCTTTATAGTAGGTACTTGCCGGGACTATCCAGTAAACGGTTTCCGGCCTGTCCACAAGAATAACTACATCGGGCTCGACCTTTGCATCCTTCAGAGGCCCTACAACAGTTGCGGTTCTACTTTCGGGCTCAAAAACGGGACGGTTTGCTATCATTCCTGCTGCTGCCTCCACACTATCAAACATCCCAAGGTTATGGTGAAACTCTCCTGAAGCCACCTTTTCAGGCGAAGGAATGATCCCAAGGCTTGAGGCTCCTACCACGCAGGCATGTTTACCTGCAGGAATTATGAAAGACTCCCCTTTCCTGGCTTTCATGATAGACTGGCAGTGCCTGAGGTTTTTCTCGGGCTCTTTATACCCTTCGGGCATAGGCTCTCCTTTTTTAACAACTTTCACTGCCACCGGTTCGTACCTGAGGTCAAGGAACTTGACCAGTTTCTCTGCAAGTTGAGTATAATCCATTTTATTCCCTCACCAACTACTTATTGAACTCACTATAGAATTATAGAACTCACTATAGAATTATTTAACTCACTGCCGAATTATTGAAATCACTACAGAATTATTGAAATGACTACCGAATTAATACCAGATTCATAAACTGTTTATGAATAAGATTCAAAGGACAGACTGCAATATCAGTTAACAGTTGCCATATTATTTAACTTTCGAACATTTAAGTTAAAATTATTCCGAAAAGTTAAGGTTCCCTGATCCGGAGGACTTTTGGGCACATTTCGTTATTGAAAGTTTCTGAAAGCCTTATTTCGATCTCTGCCCAGAGGTTACGTACAATATTTGCAAACTCTACAGCCCCGGTGTCCCCGGAATGAGCAGCATATTCGATCACGGTTTCTTCCATCATCATTGCCTCTGTAGTTATGTCCGCATAAGGTAAACGGGCAAGAAGAGGAATTCCGGCTTCCCTGCAAAAAGCCTCAATTTCAAGGCTCTTTTTCTCGTTGAGATCATATTTGTTAATGCAGGCAACAGTCGGGATTCTGAAATGTGCGGTAAGTTCGATTGCCCGTTTCAGGTCGTGGAGTCCGGAAACAGTGGGTTCGCTAAGCACAAGGACAAGGTCTGTTCCGGTAATTGCTGCCATAACAGGGCAGCCAGTGCCGGGGGGGCCGTCAATAAGAACGAGTTTGCAGGAATATCTGTCTGCAAGTTCTACGGCCTTTTTTCGGACCAGGTTCACAAGTTTTCCACTTGCTTCCTCTCCAGTGCCCAGTTTTGCATGAGCCATTGGCCCGAAACGGGTTATGGAGGAAACTGCCTGCCCGGAAACTCTCGGCATCAGGGAAACCGCGTTTTCAGGGCAGGCGACAGTACAGACTGCACAACCTTCGCAGCCATACGGATTTATCGTGAAGTTTTCAAGGACTGCCCCGAATCTGCAGGTTTCCCGGCAGATGCCGCAGCCAGTACAGAGATTCAGATCAATGGAAGCAAGTTCCAGTCCCAGGCAATCCTCTGTTTTAAGTACCTGGGGCTTAAGGATAAGAGGCAGGTCGGATGCATCAACATCACAATCAGCAAGTACAGCATTTCCGGAGAGAGAAGAAAAGGCAGCTGTAAGGGTGGTCTTTCCACATCCACCTTTTCCGCTAATTATAGCCAGCTGCCTCATTGTACCCCCGTACTTTTACAAGCCAGTGCTTTTATCGTTTCGAACATATCTTCGAACTTTTCCTTCCAGTCAGGCATTTCCTTAACAAAGGGAATGCCCTCTGAATAGAGCCTGGCAATCATCCTATCATTAGGAATGCGGAGCAGAATAGGAATCCCTTCGGCTCTGCAAAACTCTTCCACCCTTGAATCTCCAAGCCCGTCACGGTTGAGAACGACCCCCGCAGGAACATTAAGAACCCTTGTAACTTCCAGGGCAAGAAGGAAATCATGGAAACCGAATGGAGTCGACTCTGTCACAAGCACACAGTAATCCGCACCCCCAATGACTGCAAGGACGGGACATGCCGTTCCTGGAGGAGAATCAATGATTGCAGGCCTGCTGTCATCGAGATGCCGCTGAAGCGACCTGATGACCGGCGTTGCCATAGCTTCTCCTATGTTCAGGATACCACGGAAAAATTGGAGGGGGGTTTCAGAGGATGCTTTTTCGATCCTTCCGATAGACCGGGGCTTTTCTTCTATGGCTCCTGCCGGACAGACAAGACTGCAGCCACCACAGCCGTGACAGAGGGCAGGAAAGAACATGATTTTTTTGGGAAGGGCAGCCAGAGCACTATACTTACAGAAATCAGCACAGTTCCCGCAAAGAGTACACTTATCAGGATTAATTTCCGGAACCAGACAGGTTACTTCTTCTACAGGCTCCAGTTCAAAACCCAGAAACAGGTTGCAATTAGGCTCTTCCACATCGCAGTCAAAAAGCTGAACATCTTTGAGAGCAAGAGCAAAGTTTACTGCAACCGTGGTTTTCCCTGTACCGCCTTTGCCACTTGCAATTGCAATTTTCATGAGCTGCGCCTTCTCACCCTGTACATAAACTGAGGAGCCTATATCTCAGTGATGGTGCTCGTGTTCTGCACAGGTGTTTTCGGCACTGGCACTACGGAGCTGACCTGCTTTCCAGGCTCCGATCGCATCCTGAACCGTACCTTCGACACCCACGAAAACATTGATTCCATAAGACTCAAACATCTTGACAGCTTTGTACCCCAGTCCAGAACAAAGCATAATATTCACCCCATTATTATAAAGGAACTCAGGCGGCAGGCCTACTCCACCCATATGCTCGCTAGTATTAGGGATTACGGAAACTTCTCCACTGTCAGTATCCAGGATAGTATAAGTGGGAGCCTTTCCAAAGTGCTGTTCTATAGTTCCTTCCATGCCGTTGTTATCTCTTGTAGGTACACATACTTTCATATAGCTCACCTTTAAATTTCCAGACATTTCACATAAAATGTTGTTACAAAATTTTTCGTATTTTTGATATTTTGGACCTTTAACTCAACTCTTCCTCATACCGATATGAGTGGAAGCATTCGGGCTCTCAAGGAGGGAAAGCTTTCCGGATTGATACTCCCGAAGGGCAACGGATACCGTACCTCTGATTCCAGAGTGGGTTTCAATACCTGCTTCGGAGAGTATGGAAAAAGAGTTCAGCCCCACACTTCCCGTTAAGAGAATGTCTACCCCTGCGCCCACAATTGCCTCTGCTGCCCGGATCCCCGCGCCACTGGAGGTTTCTGAACCGGGATTTTTGAGTGATGTTACTGATCCTGTCTCAGGATCAATGATCACAAAATAATTGCATCTTCCGAATTGAGGGTCCACTTCAGAATCAGGATCCTTTCCAAAGGCACTTATGCAGATTTTCATATTTTATGCTCCAATATAAAATCCGCTGACTCTCAAACCATACATTTCTCTGTAGATTTTTCGAATAAAGTGGAGGCACATCAGCCCCGCACAAACGCAGAGAAGTCAGAGATATAGAAAGTACAATTTCACCCATATGAGTATAAATATTTATAGTTTTCTATTTGAAAAGAGAAATTGTTATATATTTATTCAACAATGTACATAAGTAACCTATGAAAAAATGCAGAGGAAGACCAAAATGCCCGAGGCGCGTTGAGCAAACCCCTGATGTCACATATTTCAAGCCCCGTGGGGTTCCACTTTCGGATCTTGAAGTGGTGTCCCTCACAGTAGAAGAGCTTGAAGCCCTGAGGCTTGTGGATGTTGAAGGCCTTAGACAGGAGGACGCAGCCACCAAGGTAGGGATATCAAGGAGAGCGTTCTGGGAAGACCTGAAAGCCGCCAGAATGAAAGTAGCACTCGCCCTCAGCACAGGAAAAGCGATTGAGATAAAAGGCGGTAACTATATCAGGGCTGAGGGTACTGACGTTAGAGAAGATATTGACGCGTAAAAGAGATATTTGAAACGGGGAAAAACTGAAAAATGCGAAATTTTTACACAGGCGATAAAAAATGAAAGATAAGGTTCAATCACTGGAAAGCTTATCGAAAAAGCCCGAGGAGCCAAAAATCGTAGTCAGCCTCAGGCGCATCAAACGTAAGATAATGGTAATGAGCGGGAAAGGCGGAGTAGGAAAAAGTACGGTTGCCGCAAATCTCGCTGTCGGGCTTGCCCTCCGCGGACACAGGGTCGGTCTTCTTGACTGTGATATCCACGGTCCGACTGTCCCTACTATCTTCGGGCTGGAGTCCGCAAGACCTGAAGTAAATGAAGAAGGAATTATCCCAATTCAGGTGCTTCCCAACCTCTCAATAATGTCTATTGGTTTCCTGCTCGAAAACAAAGACTCACCTATAATCTGGAGGGGACCTGCCAAAATGGGAGCAATCAAGCAGTTCCTGGAAGAAGTTTACTGGGGGAAGCTTGACTTTCTGCTTATCGACCTTCCGCCGGGAACGGGAGACGAACCCCTGAGTGTAGCCCAGCTTATCCCCAACTGTGACGGTTCCGTGCTTGTTACAACCCCTCAGGATGTAGCCCTTATCAGTGTTCGGAAATCAATCACATTCTCGGAAAAACTAAATGTACCTATAATAGGGCTTGTGGACAATATGCATGGGCTTATCTGCCCTCACTGCAATAAGCCTATAGATGTATTCGGAAGTGGAGGCGTTGAAAAAGCCGCAGAAGACTTTAATGTCCCTGTCCTTGCCAGACTTCCTATAGAGCCCAAAATCGCAGAAATGGAAGACAAGGGTACGATCGTTCAGGACCAGCTTAAACACAGCACGGAGTGGCAGAAGAATTTCGAAAATGTCGTGAATGCAGTAGAAAAAATCCTTGAGGAAAAGTAAGGCAGAGTAAAAAGGTTTACACAATTCATAATTATTAAGTTTCTTTATCGGAATTGCATTCCTTTATCGGAATAGATCCTTTTTATTTTTCTTTTTATTTTTTGTTTATATAATGTATTTCCCGGATTTTGAATTCCATTCCTGCCACAGGAATCTAATATAGTTATTGATATTTATCCTATCGAATCCCTTTAATCGAGTGGTCCGCAGATAGATATTCACATATGGGGATTTACAGATAATTAGTAACGTAGTTTACGGTTAATTATTTGAGTGTTATGGATAATTCTATTGCAGAATTCAGGCTTTCAGAATCAGTAGAAATAAAATTATTTGTGAGAAGAGAGAACTATTGATATAGAAAGCTTAAAGAACTACAAAATGAAAAATTAACGTTGAGAACATGAGAAAATTAATTATATTACTAATCCTGCTTGCAGCCGTACTTTTTACGGCAGGCTGTACTGAAAACCCGGACAATTCCACAACCGAGCTTACTCCAGAGTTAAGAAATGCTCAGGAAATTCAGGAAGAAAGTGTTGTTGTAAATTTGACCGATCTGGAACAGATAAACACCTCCGTTCAGGAAGGCCCGGTTTTATTGAAAATAGGATCTGAAAGGTGCGGACCGTGTCGGCAGATGAAACCCATCCTGAGCGATCTGGCAGCAGAATACGGAGGAAGAGCCACGGTAATGTCTGCAGATATAGATCAGAGCCCTCACCTAGCAGCATATTTCAGAATAGCTTATATCCCGGATTCCTTTGTAGTCGTAGGCATTGAAAACGGAGAATATGTTTACATGCAGGAAGATGGAAACGTTACCACAGACAGATTCCAGGCAAGAGTTATGGGACTTGGAGAAAAGCAGGTGTACGAAGAGCTCCTTGACAGGGCTATTCTTTACTATGAGAACGTAAATGCAGAATAAAAAGTGACCTGCCCGGAAAAACGGCTTCAAACATCCTGCATCGGCTGAAAATTCAGGCTTTCGACGGAGTTTGGACTGAAAACAGATTTCCGGATAAAAAAGCAGTATTGTAAAAAACTAAAGTAAAAAACTAAAATAAAAAACCGAACTGAAAAACAGCGAACCAGACCATGTATTATGAAGCGATTTCCCCTCTAGCTGCATTTGGCGCAGGAGTACTCAGCGTCCTGTCACCATGCATCCTCCCCCTTCTTCCTGCAGTCCTTGCAAGCTCAACAGGAAAAGGAAAGTTAAGACCCCTTGCTATAGTACTTGGAGTATCGATATCCTTTACCCTCATGGGAGTTGTGACCTCCACTTTCGGAGCAGCTTTTCAGGCGTACATAGGGCAGCTGAAAATCCTTGCAGAGATTCTTATTATCACAATGGGTCTTGCAATACTCTTTGATATAAGCCTTTTTAACGCCTTTGCAAGATTCCCCCTTCTTGCAGGAATGAAAGACGAAGGACCGATCTCTGGCTTTCTGTTAGGGCTTTCCCTCGGAGTGCTCTGGATCCCCTGTGTGGGACCGATCCTTGCCTCAATCCTGACCATGGTAGCCCTGGAAGGAAATGCTGCTACCGGTGCACTAACCCTTTCCATTTATTCTGCAGGGTTTGCGGTACCCATGCTACTACTCGCATACTCAGCTCACCTCTCCACTTCGAAAATAAAGCTCATATCAAAGTATGACGTAGCCTTCAAAAAAGGAGCCGGAATAGTGCTTATCCTTGTAGGGCTCTCGATGATCTACCAGAACCACTTAAGGTGGTTACTTTAAGTTTTTCGTAAACAGTATGCGTACATATCAAACACAATTTGAAACACAAATTTGGGAGGAAACAGTAAATTGGACCTGTTTCTTCTCATACCACTTCTGCGATTTCCATGAAAATAGGAACAATTTCACCTGACTCATAGTTCTTACTGTATAATCTTATGTCGACTAAAGTATGACTATGCGGGATCTCCATCTTAACTGTGTTTGTAATTTGTTTATCCATAGTTACCTTAAACGTATACTCTCTTTTTTCCCGGTGGAACTGTAGACTTAAAGGGCGGGCTCGTGATAAATCACTTTCAGGTTCCAGACGGTATGTTTCGTTTACTATTGATTTATTCTGTTGATCAAATACTTCAACCATTACTTCATGGCTCGTAATGTCATGGTTATGGATTACAAAAAAAGGTGCTGCAGCCCCCATAAATACAAAGGGAATAGAGATATAGAAAATTAAAACGGTTATCAGGATAACGATACATAAAATAACCAGCTTTTTAGCAGTATTGCCCAATTGGTTCACCACTGAAAATAATGTAAAAAAGAATATACGCATTACTTTTTACTACGCATTACTTTTTACAGTTTATTCTTGATTCTTATAATAAGATGAGAGATGACAGATATAAATTTATTTGAAAGAACCGTCATGTCAGGCAAGCAGGAACTAAAAAGCCGGCGAGAAAACAAAAAATGAGCTGAGATAAAAGGAAAAAAGGAAAAAAAGAAAGTAGAAAGTGTTATTCTTCACTTTCCCTTGCGATTGCTACGAGCTCGTTTACGCAGGCAACTGCCATCGGAGTCCCTCCTCTGGTCCCGACACAGCTGATTGAGGGGATAGGGATTTTCAGGTCCCTGACCATTTCCCTGGATTCGGCTGCGTTTACAAAACCAACAGGAAGCCCGATTATAAGGGCAGGCCTTACACCTTTTTCGATCAGCTTGCAGACCATGATGAGGGCAGAAGGCGCATTTCCGATTGCGATGATGCTTCCGTCCAGCCTGTCTCTGGCAGCAAGGAAACCTGCCGAAGTCCTGGTTATCCCGTACTTATTAGCGATTGCAGCGTCCCGGTCTTCGTCAAGCACGCAGATGATTTCGGATTTGTGCCCGGCTTTTGTGATCCCGGCTTTTACCATGTTGATATCCACAAAGATAGGGGCACCTTTTTTAATTGCTTCAACCCCGGCAGGGATGGGGTCATTGTTAAAGCGCATGATGTCTGCAACGGAGAGGTCTCCGGTGGCAATAACGCAGCGCTGACGGAAACGGTCTTCGGGAGTATTGTTCCCGACGATTTCCTGGATCATTGTCCGGCTTTTCATATAGATGGCTTTGGCCTCTTCAGTCCTTGCGCCGGAGTCCCTGCAAATGCCCACAAGTTCGGGGTCTACTTCCACTGTAAGCTCGGTAAACTCTTCGAGGTTTTCGAGAGCCCCTGCTTTCCCTTCACTGCTTTTTTCAGTAGTCATATTTCTTATGATACCCCCTGGGTGTTATGATGAGATCCTTTTTCGGAGATTTCCAGGTCCGGGAATCCCCGTTGCCTACGAGAATGACTGTGCTCATGTCCACCCAGTCCTCAGACTCCATGACTTCCCCGAGGGTTGTCACGATCTGGTCCTCACCTTCGCCTCTCATGGCATTCTTGACAAGCCCCACAGGCACGGAATCGGCCTTGTACTTGCGGATGATTTCGATTGCCCTTGCAAAGTTGGACTGTCTCTTGCGGCTCTTTGGGTTGTAGAGCCCTATCACGAAATCAGCGTCGGCAGCCATATGAAGCCGCTTTTCGATGACTTCCCAGGGAGTTAAGAGATCGCTTAAACTGATCACCGCAAAGTCCGTTACCACGGGTGCACCGAGAATGCTTGCCCCGGCAAGGATTGCTGTGACCCCGGGCAGGATTTCGATGTCCACGTCAAGGTTCTCGTGTTCAGCGACCTCCATCACGATGCCTGCCATGCCGTAGACGTTGGTGTCGCCCCCGCTGAGCATGACCACGTTTGCGGTTTTTGCAAGTTCCACGGCTTTTCGGGCTCTTTCAACCTCTTTTCCCATGAAACTTCGGATTACTTCCTGGGTGCCAAGAAGGCTTTCCATCTGGTCCAGGTAGGTACTGTTCCCGAGAATATAATCAGCATTGAGGATTACGTCCCGGGCTTTGAGGGTCAGCTGTTCCACGGAGCCCGGTCCGATCCCTACAACGTAGAGTTTTCCGCCGGATGCCTTATCTTGCGATTGCGATTGTGACTCTGCCATAGACTTTCTTCCTGAAAATCAATTCGTGTTTTTCCGAGAGAGCAAGAGCTGCAGGTTCTGCAACCCCTTTTAACCCAAAGCGCGAAGCCTGGGATGAGGACGGGGGGTTGTAGCTGTTCAGCACTTCGTCCGGCAAAAACTTAACCGGAATACTGAGCAATTCTCCTGCTTCCAGCAGCCCCTGTTCATTTTCTTTAAGTTTCGCAGAGGCAAAGCCCGTGATCTCTTTGAGACTCAGGCTGCACTCATCAAGCGCCTGTTTTACGGCGTCAATGACTTCTTCTTTTGTTATGCCCCTGCGGGTTCCGATTCCGATAATCATCAGTAATCTTTTATCCACTGCTTTTTCATGCAGTTTCGTAATTTAGTCAGCTATTAGCGTAGATTGTTAGCTGTTTCCGGCACTGTAGTCCTTTACTTCAGCAACTTGTTTATTTCTCACAAGCACGGAAACATCCTCGTCCACAATAACAATCCTGGGTCCCTTAACCTCAAGAACCTCTACCTGCTGGTCAAGGAGGGCACAGTTTACAGCGATTGTGGACTCTTTATTAAAGATCTCGCAGCCAAACCTATCAGCAATTCCCTCAACAGAGGGTTTACCGTGAACCTCAGTAGCTGTGGTGAGCACAGGAACTGCACCCAATTCCGCAATCTTCCGGGAAATCTCGTTTGCCCCGTGATGCCCTCCAAGGAGGGGAATTGCGAAATTCAGGTTTGAGTCCACAACGACCACTGCAGGGTCCGACCACTTATTATCGAGAAGAGGGGCAATATCCCTTACTACAATGCCTGTAGCAAAGACTGCAACGATTGCCCCGTAGTTTTCAAAGGCTTTCCTGAACACGCCTTTTTCATAGAGAAGAAGGTCGGCTTCAAGATGCTCTGCTATCCGTAATGCAATTTCCCTGTTCCTTTCAAAGGTAATTACAACGGTTCCTGGGCCACTCCGTATAGGTAGGACCTCCTGTAGTTTTTAGGGTCAACAACCCCACCGATGATTATCATTGCCGAGCGCTTGATCCCTGCATCTTTAACCTTATCTGCAATATCTTCTACAGTCCCTGTGATGACTTCTTCATCCTCCCAGGATGCATGGAAGACAACTGCAACAGGCGTATCTTTAGGGCAGCGGACTTTTTCCATAATTTCCCTGATCTTCTGGGTGCCAAGGAAAATTGCCATAGTGGTATTATAGGCAGAAAGCTCGGGAATAAGGTCTTTTTCCAGGGTTTTTCCCGCAGGACGGGTGATAATAAGAGTATCGGAAACACCGTTGAGAGTAAGCTGGGTTCCCAGAGCGGCGGCGCTTGCAAAGACAGACGAGACGCCTGCTACCCTTTCGACTTCTATATCGTATTTTCTCAACTCTTCCATCTGCTCTATAACAGACCCGTAAAGAGAGGGGTCTCCGCTGTGAAGGCGTACCACGAACTTTCCTGCATCCACGGCATCTGCAATTAGTTTCGTGGTTTCATCAAGGGTAAGCCCGTAACTATCTACTTTCTCTCCCTTCGTATAGTTAAGGACTTCGGGGTTTACCAGGGAACCCGCGTATATAACAAGATCCGCTTTTTCAAGCATCTCACGCCCCAATACGGTAATCAGTTTGGGGTTTCCAGGGCCTGCCCCTACAAAATATACTTTTCTTTCCATCTGACCATTCCCTTTGCTTTTCTGTAACTGGTTCAAAGTTATATGCTGAAATTCAAACTCGTATGCCGAGACTCAAAGTTGTATAACGATCATTAAAAGTTTCATTTTAGTGGATTCATTTCTTTCCGTAAATGATACTGAAATAGTTCCCTTTTTCCGGGATATCTTCTTTCTTACTGATAATCAGTTCATTATCCGAAAAGAGCCTCTCTGCAAAAATAAACTCCCTGTACCCTTCAGTTTCGAGCTGTTCCATAATCTTTCTAGGCTGTGTGGCTTTAAGGTGGATCTTATACCCGATTTCAGAACCGTCACTTACCTCAAAGGAACTCTCAACTGCTACATTAGTCCTTGCAGCAAAAGACGTGATTGAACTTATTCCCGGCACTGTTGCAGTCTCAACATCCGGGTAGTGCCTGTTCATGACCTTTTTCAGGTGGGTGAAAGTAGAGAAAAAGTTAGGGTCACCTATAAGCCCGAAAGCTACTGTCCCTTTTCTTGACTCTTCTGCTACCCGATCTGCATTTTCTTTCCAGAGGGCGTTCAGGACTTCGATATCCCTTATCATGGGAAACTCAAGGATTTCGGCATCCGCATAAGGGGCTACAAGGTCTTTTGCCAGGCGTCCTGGAACATATACCTTATCGCTGTTTTTCAAAACATCCACTGCTTTCAGGGTCAGAAGCTCAGGGTCTCCGGGACCAAGTCCTACTCCTATTAACATATTATAGCTCCATAGTTTTTTTAATAGGTAAATGTAAAACGTGATTTCATTAAACTGATGGGGATTAAAGGATAATTTTCAGGCTTGCTTTTTTCCGACAACTATGTATACCGGGTTTTCGGGTTTGAACATAGTCTCTCCGGCAATCGGGGCACTTCTCGAGACTGCAACGTGGACTACCTCATCAAAAATCCCCAGTCTCTTCATAGCCTCGATCGTTCTGACAACGGTTTCAATGCGAACTGCATTTACCACAATGCTGCGGGCTTTTTTTTCAACAAGCTTCTCAAGTACGGTGTCAATGTTTTTAGTTCCACCAACAAAAGCGCAGTCAATTGAATCGATAGACCCCCCAGAGCCAAGGAGATCCGAGGCTTCACCGGCTAAGATCCTGGCATTTTCGATCTTGAAATTCTTAAAGTTCGCTTCCGTAGCAAAGAGAGCTTCTTTACGTGCATCGATTGCATAGATAGTCAGGTTCCGGGTAATCCGGGCTGCTTCAATAGAGACCGAACCCGTACCGCAGCCTACATCTGCAAACCGATCCCCATCCTGCAGTCCGAGTTTGGAAAGGGAAACTGCAATTATTTCCGGTTTAGTCGGACCGCCGCTAACACTTACTATTTCGGACATGTTCTACCTCGGGAAAAGTAAAGCAAATATATTGAATATGAATTAAATATATGGCGATATAATTTGAAAATTATATTAAATCATGATGTAATAGTTTGAGCCTTCAATATACTATTTTTGTCAGGTGCAAACCATATGCAGATGCATATAGAAAGACTTTCATAAATTAGATGTTTCAGATTTACCCGATTATAAATATAACTTGCTGTAGATATACCTTATTATCGACAAGAAGGGCAGTAAAGGAAAGTAAACTTTAATGAAGCCCAAAAAGAATAAGAAAAAACATATAGAAAAGTTAGGACATGTAGTGAGACTGGCCTTAAACAGGCTTCTTCAAAACTTGAACGGGATTCGTCAAAACTTAAAAAGGAATTCTTCGAAAATGAACTGAGTATTCTTTTTAAGCGGGTATTCTTCAAAGACTGGGTAAAAAGGTTTTGAAAAGAAGTGAGAGAACGAAAATTTCCTGCAATGTAGAGAACGTCCAAAATATTTTTATTGTATAAATTTAAGAATACATGTAGTAATTTTGAAAGAAAGAGATTTTAACTATAACAACACATGATAGTTAAGTTTCCGGTACTCCTGATAAAGTGCCTCTTTGAGGAAAAGTTAAAACGCCCTTTTAAGAAAAAACGATAGGTATTCCCCGAATAAAATGTTTTTTAAACAAGAAGCGGAACGTCTTCGGGTTAATATCTGATTTTTTACTCTGTATACATAACAGCATCTTTTTGACAGGAAAAAACCCCGCAGTGTAAGCCCGCTCTCTCGATGCAGGGCTCTGCCACCTGAAAGAAAGGAGGATAATAGATGAAAATTTACGAATCATATGAAGATCTGCCCAAGCTAAAGCTGCCTTATGGAAACGAGATATTCATAAGTGACAGCACTATTCGCGACGGCTCCCAGATGCCGGGAATAGTCTTGAGCAGAGAACACAAAGTTCAAATCTATGAATACCTGCACGAGATAGGGATTGAGAAACTTGAAGCCTTTGTATTCAATAAAAGAGACAGAGATGCTGTTGAACTTATGTTCGACAGGGGATATGAGTGTCCTGAAATCACAGGATGGGCAAGGGCTTCAAGAGCTGACATTGACAAAATTCTGGAAGTAGATGGACTTGAAGAGACCGGGATTTTGATGTCTGTCTCGGATACGCACATTCATTCAAAGATGAGGCTTTCAGGGAGGGAGGAGGCTGAAGAGAAATATCTGGATGCCCTTCAGTATGCAGTGGACCACGGGCTTCGTACAAGGGCTCATCTGGAAGATATGACGAGAGCTGACAACTACGGTTTTGTTTTCCCTCTGGTAAAAAAGATTATGGAGATCGACCCTAACTGCATAATAAGAGTTTGCGATACCGTTGGATATGGGATGCCGTTCATGAATATTGATGAACCTTACGGAATTCCGAAAATTATCCAGCACCTCAAAAAAGAGATTGGGGTCAAGAATATAGAAACTCATATCCACGATGATTACGGATTCGGGGCAGCAAGTTCAATTACAGGTTTCTGGCATGGGGCCAACTGGACAAGTGTAACCTTCCTGGGCATAGGAGAACGTGCAGGAAACAGCGAGATGGAAAAAATCCTGCTCTTCCTGGCAGACAGAGTTGAAGGTTTTGATAAATATAATCTTGAACCTATTACCCGTTTTGCAGAGTTTATGGAAAAAGAACTCGGGCTCAGAGTCCCCAGAAACAAAGCTGTTGTCGGGAAAAATATCTTTGCCCACGAATCAGGAATTCATGCCGCAGGGGTCCTGAAGAATCCCTTCAACTATGAACCCTACCCCCCTGAACTGGTAGGAGGCACCAGGCTTCTCCTCATAGGTGACTCTTCGGGCCTTGAGGTAATACGCCACAAGATCCAGGAAACTTTAAACAACCTCCTTGATGTCGAAACCATAGTCGAAAAAAATGACAGGAGACTGCTTAAGATCCAGACCGAAATCCAGAAACTCTACGATAAAGAAGAAAGGGTATCCTGTATCTCAGATGAAGAGCTCCTTGCTTACGTTGAGAAATACTTCCTCTACCAGCCAATCTGTGACCCTGCACATATGGGCGGAGGAAAATTAAAAAGCAAAGGAAAAATCCAGGAACCGGAAGAAGAAAAGGATTAAAGTCGCGAAAGAGAGCAGAAGATACGGGATAACAGAAAAAAATCAGAAACCGAAGGACAAAGAGTCAATAAAAGACAAAAAGAAAGCAAACGAAAAAGAATTAGATAAAGTGGTATAAGGTTCTTCAGATCTTAGATCAGTTTTATTAAACCTTATATCAGCCTTCATCATTTATTTTGCTTCGGTTGCATTCAGAGTCTCATTTTTCAGATGCTCAAGATCCTTATTTCAGGATTTCTGCTGTGTATTTTGCAATCTCATCTGTCATCTGACTGAGTTTTGCACTGCCTCCAAGGTCATAGGTCACATACTTGCCTTCGGAGATTACGCGCTCAGTGGCTTTGAAGATGGCTTCTGACTTCTCCTTTTCACCAAGGTAGTCCAGCATCCAGGCTCCTGCAAGCACCGTTGCAACAGGGTTTACTTTATCCTGACCTGCATACTTAGGGGCTGAGCCGTGAGCCGGTTCAAACATTGCAAAATTGTCCCCAATATTTGCAGAATAAATGAGCCCGATACTGCCAACAAGGGCTGAACATTCTTCACTGATAACGTCCATGAAGAGGTTGGTGGAAAGGAGGACCTTTTTGTTGAAGATCTGGGGATTCTTGATAAGCTGCTGGGCAATGTTATCAATATGATAGGGCCAGACCTCAATGTTCGGGTAGTCCTTTGAAACCTTTTCGACTTCTTCTAAGAAAGAGCCGCAGGTTAATTTCAGGATATTGCTTTTATGGATAGGCACAACAGTGTCGTAACCTCTCCTTTTAGCGTCCTCAAAGGCATAGCGGGCAATCTTGCTGGATGCCGTGCGGGTAATTTTCCTGATTGCAATGGAAACATCGTCTGTGAGCTGGATTTCCTCTCCGATGTAAAGCCCTTCCGTTCCTTCACGCACACAGACCATCTCGACATCCCCGAGAGGTGCACTTGAGTTCGGGAAGGTCTTTATTGGCCTGACATTTGCATAGAGGTCGTACTTTCTCCTGATGGATACAGCCACACTTCTCGGAGAACCGATTCCTCCGGGAGTTGTGGTAGGGCCCTTGAAACAGGCATCAGAGCTGTCAAGGGTCTGCCAGGTCTCATCAGGGATAAGGGAATTCCCGCCATGCTGCTCCCACCAGCCTGCTCCTGCCTCACACATCACGAATTCGATATCAGTACCAGCGGATTCTGCAACTTTAAGCATTGCGTCCACAAGTTCGGGGCCTACCCCGTCACCTTTGATTACTGCTGCGGTTTTAGTCATGTTATCACCAGATCTATAAGGTTCGTGTTAAAAGAACCGTAGCGATTGAAAAGTTAAAAAGGGGAAACTTTTGAAGAATTTGGGAAGAATAATTGAGTCTCGCCGCGTACTCAACGTAAGGCTCATATTTCAACTTTTGGGTAATAATATAATAGTACTATAGAATAATGCATCCAGAAAATAGATACGGGTCCACAGAATATAATCCTGTCCTCGTGCCCTACAAAGATAGGTACAGTGTTCAAATTAAACCGTTGCCTGCACATATTAGTGGCTCTTCGTCATTCTCTATGGATGGGATGATTCTCAATTCACGGCCTCATTGGTTTTTATGATGAGACCCGCACGAAACAACAAAGAGCTCAATTAGTATTCAGATTATAGTATTACAATCCAGAAAGCCCTTCATAAAAATTCCAGAGATTTAGAATTCAGGCTACTGAATAGAGAGTTTGAAGAGAGTTTGAAGAGAGTTTGAAGAGAGTTTGAAGAGAGTTTTCAGGACATTTTCGAGGAATAAACATGCCTGCAAAAATTCCGATTACCGACAACCATATGCATATAGACCCAAGAGCCAGAGGGCTTGAAGCCGTAAAAGAGTTTCAGAGATCAGGCGGGACGCATATAATCCTGGTCGCCAAACCCAGCTGGTCCCTTGGAATTGCGGTCAGGAAACCTGAGGATTATCTTGCGGTCTTTGACGAAACCGTGGAAATAGCATCAAAAATCCGCGAGATTGGAGTTGGTGCTTTTCCGGTTCTCGGGGTCCACCCTGCTGAGATCTCAAAGCTTACGGAATACATGGAACTATCAGAAGCTACGGAAACCATGAAAAAAGGTCTTGAGATTGCTGCCGGATATGTGGAAAGAGGTCTTGCGGTTGGAATAAAATCAGGACGCCCGCACTATCCCGTACCCCCAGAGATATGGGCAGCCTCGAATGAGATAATGGAACACGCATTTTCTCTCGGAAAAGAACAGGACTGCGCAGTCCAGCTCCATACGGAAAGCGTGGGAAAGCCCGAACTTGAGGATATAGCAGAAAGGGCAAAAAAAACCGGAATAAAAATGTACAGGGTAGTCAAACATTACTCTCCTCCCCTTGTAAATACGTGTGAAGAACTTGGGATTTTTCCAGGGGTCATCTCGGTAAAAGGAGCAATCGAGCAGGCACTTGAAGAAGGGACTCGCTTTATGATGGAGACTGATTATATTGATGACCCTGACAGGCCGGGTGCGGTACTTGGCCCGAAGACGATCCCGAGAAGGACCCTAAAATTAATTGAAACGCACGGGGAAGAACCTTTCTGGACCATTCATAAGGAAAATCCTGAAAAGGTTTATGATATAGAGATCGAGCTTTAACACGACTCCAAAGATTAAGACGGGTAAAAAAGCAGAGGACAAAACAATTACAAGAAGCTTAAAGGAAAACCTATTAGAATGAAAACTCTCTCCATTAGAATTGTTTCCGGAAGGAAAAACCTGCCGGAAACGATTGTTACTGCTGGAAAAAAACCTCAATTAAAACCTTTACAGTTAAAACCCACACTTATTTGCGCTTAATTTTTACTATGTCGCCAAGAGTAGTATCTTTCCTCATGTGAGAGACTTCCTGCCCTGCGGCATCCGTGCGTTCGGTGAGTTTGATATTAAGGGCATGTTCCAGTTTCTTTCTAACAGATTCTTCGGGTACTATTTCGCTTCGCTCTATCTTTCTGATCAGGGATGCTTTTTCCTTGATGTTTTCAGCCAGATCTTCAAGAGACCAGCCTTTGGCTTCTCTGGCGTCTCGGATAATCTGATCGTAGTTGTCCAGAAGTTCATCTTTTAAAATATCGAAGAAATCCTTCTTTGGCCTCTTTTCAGTTCGTGATACCGTACGAACTACCGGAGAGACTTTCCTTGATACGGGCGTCCGTTTATCAACGGGTTTACCGTACGGTGCACATTTCGGGCAGACCTGGAGTTCGCTGTTATCAATTGTAACGGATATAGGCTTTTCACGGATCTCTGCACCACATATTTCGCACTGCATATTGATCACTTCGAAAACGCTATATACGGTATGAACTTAAATAATATTCGGAGCTCCATGACGGAAAGTACCAAAAGTAAGGATGAAAGCATGCACAGTCACCTTGTGAAGTCCGGATCTGTGTATGACGGAATCGAGCCTGGAGAGCTGGGGGAGTCAACTGAAAGCGTCCAGGACCGAGTGAGGCAACTTGAAAGCCGCAACAGTTTTCTGGAAGAGCAGTGTAGCCAGATAGAGTCCGAAAAACGCTATTTAGAGAACCAGAAGATCAAGTATGAGAGAGAGATACGAAAGCTTCAGTCAGAGCTTGATCGCATGAAGACCTCTCCGTTGATCATTGGTACGGTTATTGATGTGATCAAGAATGATCGTATAATTGTCCGTAGCAGTAACGGGCCTCAGTTTCTGGTTAACGTCTCACAATATATTGACGAGAAAAAACTGCTGCCAGGGGCAAAGGTTGCCTTGAACCAGCATACACTTGCCATTGCAGAGGTTATCCCTTCCACAGAAGAACCTTTTGTTGCCGCAATGGAGGTTATCGAAAGTGTTGAAGTGGATTATGATCAGATAGGCGGTCTCGAGGAGCAGATTCAGGAACTTCAGGAAGCAGTAGAACTTCCGCTAATTGAGCCTGAACGCTTTGAACGGATAGGGATTGAGCCCCCGAAAGGAGTGCTACTCTACGGGCTTCCGGGCACGGGAAAAACCCTGCTTGCAAAAGCCGTAGCCCATAGAACCAATGCGACATTTATCAGAGTTGTGGGTTCTGAACTTGTACAGAAATACATTGGGGACGGCTCCAAACTGGTAAGGGAAATCTTCGAGATGGCACGGAAAAAAGCTCCCAGTATCATCTTTATCGATGAATTGGATTCGATAGCTGCAAGGCGTTTAAACGAGACGACTGGCGCAGACAGAGAAGTTCAGAGAACTTTGATGCAGCTTCTTGCAGAAATGGATGGCTTTGACAAGAGAAAGAACATTCGGATCATTGCAGCAACAAACCGACCGGATGTCCTTGACCCTGCAATTCTCAGGCCGGGCCGTTTTGATAGGCTTGTCCATGTTCCGATGCCCGGAGTAGAAGCCAGAGGAAAAATCCTCGAAATCCATTGTGAAAGGATGACTCTTGCGGGAGAAATCGACTTTAAAAAGCTCGCAAAAGCTACCGAAGGGATGAGCGGAGCAGATCTGAAGGCAATTGCCACTGAAGCAGGCATGTTCGCGGTCAGAAAAGATAAGGAACTCGTTGAAATGGAAGATTTCCTCGAAGCAGTGGGTAAGGTATCTGTGGCTGCAGATACGCAAAAAATGATGCCTAGCAGCCCTCCAGAGACGACAATGTTCGTGTAAAAAAATAGGGAGTCACAAAAGACCTTTTAAGGGTGTCCATTTTTACCGGAAAATTCCTGTTTCCCGTTGATTTCTGCTGGGAGTGGCGTCATGGGGAACCGGCAAACTATTTTTGTAATTCAGACATAAAGATACCTGTGAGTTCAGATTTTCACATCAAACCCGAAATCCGAATTCTGGGCATAGACGACTCTGCGCTTCTTAATGAAAGGGTAATGATAGTAGGAACTGTTTTCAGAGGAGGAGACTGGATAGACGGAGTCCTGCGCTCGGAGATCACCAGAGACGGACTTGATGCTACCGAGGTGATAAGCACGATGATAAAGAATAGCAGGCATTACGGCCAGCTCAGAATTATCATGCTTGATGGAATCACTTACGGAGGCTTTAATGTTGTTGATATAGAGGAGCTTTACAGAGAGACAGGACTTCCTGTTATTGTAATCATGCGTTCCTACCCGGATTTTGAAAAGATTCGATCTGCCCTCAGGCATTTCTCCGATGGAGATGTGCGCTGGGACATAATAAAAAAAGCCGGCAAAATAGAAAAGCTGATAACGAAAAAAAATGGAACTCCGACTTATATCCAGAAAGCAGGAATAGGGATAAAAAGCGCAGAAAAGATAGTCCGCCTCACTTCAATAAGAAGTAATATTCCGGAGCCTCTCAGAGTTGCCCATCTAATTGCAACAGGTATCATCTTTGGGGAATCAAGAGGAAAAGCATAATTGAAAACATAAACGTTTTTGTCGGACTCCAGGAGAAGATCCGGGCAGAAAACCACCAGAATCTTGAGCAGAGCCCTGAGCAGAAGATTTAGCAGAAATAAGCTCCGGGCGGGATATGAGATTGAGGGGAAACATGGAAAAAAATCAGGAAAAAAGGGAAAGATAAAAATAGAGGAACCAGCCTCAAAAATTATACAAAATAAAAAAATATACATTTGAGATAAATAAATTAAAGAAGTGCGGGCAGAAAAGAGAAACAGACCAGATAATCACGAAGAGCAAGGAATATAAAATCAAACAGGAAAATAGAGTAACATTAATAAAATTATTAAGCATATACAGTGTAAATTCAAAAACTGGAAAAGGAAAACTATTAAATTGGAAACTGTATATGTGATGGTTAAAATAATTTGTTCCTTGTTGTAGTATACTTGTTTCTAATACAATCCGTTAAATGATCATCCCAGCAGAATGGAGGAAAACAGTAGTATGAGGTCCATTGTGGAAGAAGCCCTTGCTCGATCTGCCCTGGAAGGACGCGCCGGGCAGGGAGAGTACTCAAATCCAGATTACTCTAATGAAAATTTAGAAGTGGATGCTGAACTTGAAGAAATACTGAGAAGCCTTAAAACAACTATCAAAGTAGTAGGTTGCGGAGGCGGCGGTTCAAACAGCATCCAGCGCATGATGGGCGAAGGCATCCAGGGAGCAGACCTTGTTTCTCTGAACACTGACGCTCAGCACCTTCTTCATATACGCTCCGGCAAAAAAATTCTCATAGGGAGAAAGAAAACTAGAGGACTTGGAGCCGGCAGTCTCCCCCAGATAGGAGAAGATGCTGCAATCGAGAGTATTGATGAGATTAACAAGATCGTCCAGGGCTCAGATATGGTTTTTATTACCGCAGGCCTTGGAGGAGGAACCGGAACCGGATCCGCGCCTGTAGTGGCTGAGGCAGCCAGGGATGCAGGAGCCCTTACGATTGCAGTCGTAACCCTCCCGTTCAGCGTGGAAGGGCATGTAAGGAGGACAAACGCTGAAGCCGGCCTCGAGCGTCTGAGAGATGTTGCCGACACAGTTATCGTTGTCCCCAACGACAAGCTGATTGAAGTGGTCCCAAGACTTCCGCTTCAGGCTGCCTTTAAAGTCTCGGATGAAGTCCTTATGAGAGCAGTAAAGGGCATAACCGAACTAATTACAAAGCCCGGACTTGTCAACCTTGACTTTGCAGATATCAGAACTGTGATGCAAAACGGAGGCGTTGCTATGATAGGGCTTGGAGAGGCAGACGGCGAGAATAAAGCTGTCGAGTCTGTCCAGAAAGCTCTGCGCAGCCCGCTCCTTGACGTGGACATATCAGGTGCGACCTCTGCTCTTGTTAATGTGGTTGGAGGCCCTGACATGACCATTTCGGAAGCCGAGAGTGTGGTTCAGGAAGTCTACAGCCGCATAGACAGCAATGCCCGCCTGATCTGGGGTGCGCAAATCGATCCTGACCTCGAACAGACAGTACGTACCATGATCGTGGTCACAGGAGTTACCTCCGCCCAGATTTACGGCCACGGGAACGATAAGAACATTACATATAAGTATGGAATTGACTTCGTAGAGTGATCAGATCAGGAATGAAACAGTAAAATGGGTTAAAACGCTCGGTTGGAAAAAACACTGTTTTCCTCCTCTTAAAGGAAAAAGAAGGAACGTAGGAATATAAATCCAATCGAAAACTATTTTTATGGTAAATGCAGTATGATGCCGATACAATTCGGCATCAAAAATGAATAAATATTTACTGACACGATAAGGGGTTTACGTGAGTAATAATCCTGCGTCTAAATTTTTGGATGTTACAAAGACCGTGCCAGTGATATCTTCATATAATAGGAATTAATAATATAATCCGTCCGTCCTTCCTGAAAGATAAAATCCGATATTCTGTGATATAAAAGCAAATTTCGGAGATGCAGCATACAAGGGAAGAGCCGCGCGTAAAACTCCAGAAAAAAATAAAGATGTATATAAAAACCTGGATGTGAATTAATTGGCAGAATCCACATTTGAACCGAAAATAACCACAAAAAGCGTTGGTCAGGCAATCCGGGCACACCTGAGGGTCCTGAAACTTACGAAAAAACCGTCCAGGGAAGAGTTCTTGACCATTGCCAAAGTTGCAGGTGCCGGCATACTGGCTGTGGGCGCAATTGGATTTATTATCTATGTACTGCTGACAATGTTGCCCCAGTGGGTGGCCCAATGAGTGAGGATTCCCAGATATTCGTAATCAAAACCACGGCAAACCAGGAAAGGTCAGTTGCAACAGCCCTTGCAAGGATTTCGAAGAAAGAGAGACTGGACATAAGAGCAATCCTGGCTCCTGATGAGCTCAAAGGATATGTCCTTGTCGAGTCCCCCACATCCGGAATCGTGGAACTGGCAATCCAGACAATTCCACATGCAAGAGCCATTGTTAAAGGGAGTTCTTCAATCGCTGAAATAGAGCATTTCCTTAAGCCCAAGCCAATAGTGACCGGAATCAAGGAAGGGGCTATAATTGAGGTCACCTCTGGACCCTTCAAGGGAGAGAAAGCCCGGGTTAAAAGGGTTGACGAAGGGCATGAGGAAATTACTGTGGAACTCTTCGATGCTGTGGTTCCGATCCCCATCACGATTCGCGGCGATACCGTCAGAATACTCAAAAAAGAGAAAGACTAAGCCAGAAATCGGATGGAAACGCCTGAAACATTCCAGCTTATTAATAAACAAAAATCACCAGTACTCAGAGTGGATTGAAATAAATCTACAAAATTGATACTATAAAAACCGGTGAGACTCAGATGACAAGTATTGTTGAAGCACTTGTCCCCGGAGGAAAAGCGAATCCCGGACCACCATTAGGTCCGGCACTTGGTCCGCTCGGGGTCAATATAAAAGACGTGGTCGAAAAGATCAATGCAAAAACAAGGGACTACAATGGAATGCAGGTCCCTGTGAAGATAATTGTTGACGACAAGAAAAACGTCGAGATCGAGGTAGGCACTCCTCCGACCGCATCCCTGGTCATGAAAGAACTGGGGATCCAGAAAGGGTCAGGAAATGCAGGAAGCGAGGTTGTTGGAAACCTAACCATCCCGCAGATTGCAAAGATCGCCCGTATGAAAAAGGAAGATGTGCTTTCTTATGACCTCAAAGCCACAATGAAAGAGGTAATGGGCACCTGTGTCCCTATGGGCGTGAACGTAGAAGGAATGAAGGCTAAGGACTGCCAGAAAGCACTCGATGAAGGCAAATTTGACGATTTGCTTGCAAGCGAGGAATGGTAAACCTTCTTCTCCCTTTACCTTTTAATCCGTGGTCTGCCTACACACCAATAGTTTTAAATTGGATACCACTAATAGCACAAGAGCCTTGAACAGTGTTCTACTGGAATAGCTTAGAGAAAGTTATTGGTGGCTTACTGTTAAGAGTAACAGACCCGGATGGGAGCCCCTATAACCACCGTAGTAAGCCGGAGTGGCTGTCTGGACATTAAGTTCAAACACTACGGGGAGGAACAAGATGGTAGAAAAGACTATACTGGAAGCTGTCAAGAAAGTTATTGAGGAGTCGCCAAAACGCAATTTTTCGGAAAGCGTGGATCTGGCGATTAACTTAAAGAACCTTGACATGAACCAACCGAAGAACAGAGTCGATGAAGAAGTAATTCTTCCGCACGGGCTCGGAAAAGAGCTGAAGATCGGTGTTTTTGCAAAGGGTGACGTTGGCCTGAAGGCAAAAGCTGCCGGTGCTGCGTATGTTATTTCTGATGTTGAGCTCGAAGAGCTGGTAGCTGACAAAAACAGAGCCAGGACTCTTGCAAACGAATGTGACCTTTTTATTGCAGAAACTCAGTTCATGCCGATAATCGGTAAGAACCTTGGTATTGTTCTGGGACCCAGAGGCAAGATGCCTATCCCACTCATGCCGAACAAGGATATAGGCGAACTGATCCAGAGCAAGCAAAATGCAGTCAAGCTCAGGTCAAAAGACAGACTTACCTTCCACGTGGCTGTCGGCAGAAGGACTATGAATCCTGATGACCTTGCCGAGAATATTGAGACTATTATGGCCAGGCTTGAGCGTGTCCTCGATAAGGGCAAGCACAACCTCAGAACGGTCTATGTCACGACAACCATGGGGAAATCCGAGAGGGTGGTGTAAATGGCAGAAGAAAGGCATCACACCGAGCACGTCCCGCAGTGGAAAAAGGATGAAATCGAAAACATAAAGGAACTCATCCAGTCCCACAAAGTTTTCGGGATGGTAGGGATCGAAGGTATTCTTGCAACCAAGATCCAGAAGATTCGCCGGGACCTTAAGGACGTTGCGGTGCTCAAAGTCTCCAGGAACACCCTCACAGAGCGGGCTTTAAACCAGCTCGGGGAAACCATTCCCGAGATGAATAAATACCTTGACAAACAGACTGCTCTGGTATTTACCAATGAAAGTCCCTTCAAGCTTTACAAATTGCTTGAGCAGACAAAGACACCTTCTCCAATAAAAGGAGGCGCAATAGCTCCTGTGGATATAATTGTCCAGAAGGGCCCCACCAGTTTCCCACCTGGTCCGATTCTGGGTGAATTCCAGAGCGCAGGGATTCCCGCTTCAATAGAAGCCGGGAAGGTAGCAATAAAGGAAACTAAGGTTGTCTGTAAAGCAGGCGAGGCAGTCCCGCAGAAGCTTGCCACCATGCTCGCAAAGCTGGAAATATTCCCACTCATTGTAGGGCTTGACATGAGAGCCGCCTACGATGAAGGGACAATTTACGGGCCGGAACTCCTTGCAATTGATGAAGGCAAGTACTTCTCTGACATTATCAGTGCAGTTCAGAACGCTTTCAACCTCTCAGTCAACACTGCATACCCGACAAGCGCAACAATCGGCACCCTGCTGGCAAAAGCACATGCAGAATCAAAGAACCTTGGTGTCAATGCTGTTATACTTGAACCGGGAGTCATGGACGCCCTGCTGGCAAAAGCACATGTCCAGATGACCTCTGTTGCATCCGAAGCTGCAGATAAGGACGCAGATGCTGTGGATGAAGATCTGAGGGAAGTTCTCGGAGCAGCCGCAAGCGCAGCAGCAGCAGTAGCTCCGGTAGCAGCAGAAGAAAAGAAGGAAGAAGAACCTGAAGAGGAAGAAGAAGACCATGCCGAAGAAGACGGAATGGCCGGACTCGGCGCCCTTTTCGGATAAACAGATTTACGATTTACAATTTACGATAATATAAAATTAGGTGATCAACGATGGAATACATATATGCAGCTCTCTTATTGCACAACGCAGGTAAAGCAATTTCCGAAGAAGCAATCACTGCCGTTCTTCAGGCAGCTGGTGTAGAAGTAAACGAAGCCAGGGCAAAAGCCCTTGTCGCAGCCCTTGACGGCGTGGACATCGAAGAAGCAATCGCAAAGGCCGCATTCGCAGCCCCCGCAGCAGCAGCAGCTCCAGCAGCAGCAGCCCCTGCAGCAGCAGAAGCCGCTGTTGAGGAACCAGAAGAAGAAGACACCTCCGAAGAAGATGGAATGGCCGGTCTCGGCGCCCTCTTCGGGTGATTTCAATACCCATAGCTCGCCTCAGGGCGGGCTTTTTTTTTGGCTTTACAAACTTTGAAATAATTTTAAAAATTTAGAATTATCTGGTTTTACTTGCAGAATTCTTGATTTTTTCTAGTCGATTCTCTATTATAATATCCAATTTGTTTGGATTTATAAAAGCACATCTGCCCGGGCTAAAAGCAATAATAGAGCTAAATAGCTGCTGAGGTTTTTTCTTCAAAAAATTATAAGCTTAAATTTTGAAACTAACCAGTTATTTTTATTGTTTGTTGAACTTTGGTTATACAGTAGAAAAAAATTTATACCATTGTAGCTAATACTGTCTAAAGTATATGTAAGGTTTACATATACTTTAGAATACTTTTTGAGATTGATAATTTTTTAAAGAAAAATTCTATCTTCAGACGGTCTCAAAACTACATTTGATTCTACAATTGGAATAAAATGTTCTACTAAAGGATTAAATTTTAATTAAGTTTCAGAAAAATCACCTGTTTGGATTTGAAGTAATTATTGCCTATGTTTGAGTTTTGAGGCAGCTTTTCTCGATCAATTAGAACAAAATTATAGTTCTTGCCTCAACTAATTACACTTTTAATTTGAGGATGGAATTTTTCCATCCATTTCTTTGCAAATGATAATGATTTCCCTCTTCTCGTAAAC